>NZ_DCSO01000019.1:0-7110 GCF_002325665.1 Methylophaga sp. UBA1464 | reverse complement strand
TTTCAGCATGCAGAGTGGTGATCATATCCAATAAACCCAGGCCTTTTTTAGATGTCCCGACCGTGCTTTCAACACCGTGTGGATCATCAATTTGTTGCCCCAGCATTTGAAAGCCACCACAGATACCGAGCACCTTGCCGCCATACCGCAGATGTTTATCAATCGCTTGGGGCCAACCTTGCTGTTCCAACCATTGCAGATCAGCACTGACATGTTTGCTGCCCGGCAGAATAATCAGATCAGCCGGTGGAATGGGGGAATCCGGGCCAATAAACTGCAAATTTACCTGTGGGTGAAGTCGTAACGGATCCAGATCAGTATGGTTACTGATGCGGGGAAGTACAGGCACAATAACGTTTAGCACATTTTTAGCTTTTGCTACCTGCGAAGTATTAATGGCATCTTCGGCTTCCAGATGCAGGCCATGCAGATAGGGCAACACTCCTAAAACGGGTTTGCCGGTGCGTTGTTCCAGCCAGTCGAGACCAGACTGCAACAAGCTGATATCGCCGCGAAAACGATTAATCACAAAGCCTTTGACCCGTTGTTGTTCAGTAGAAGAGAGCAGATCTAACGTGCCTACCAAATGGGCAAATACGCCGCCCCGATCGATATCGGCGACTAATATCACCGGACAATCCACCGCTTCGGCAAAACCCATATTGGCAATATCCCGATCACGCAAATTGATCTCTGCTGGTGAGCCGGCACCTTCTACCATTACCACATCATATTGATTAATCAGCCGTTGATGAGACTCAAGTACTGCCGCCATCGCAGTTTGTTTATAGTCGTGGTAAAACCGCGCATCCATATTGGCAATGGCTTTGCCATGAATAATGACCTGAGCCCCCGTGTCACTGTTTGGTTTCAATAAAACCGGATTCATATCCGTATGTGGCGGCAGATTACAGGCTTGTGCTTGAACCGCCTGAGCTCGCCCGACTTCACCACCTTCAGCGGTCACAGCACTATTTAAAGCCATATTCTGGGGCTTAAATGGCGCGACAGAATAACCTTGATTCACCAGCCAGCGACACAGGGCGGTAACCAAGGTACTTTTACCCGCATCAGAGGTCGTTCCCTGAACCATAAGCGTTTTGCGCATCATGACGGCACGACTTTTTGCAAGGCGGTTTCCAGTCGTAACCATTCATGTTCCGAAGCGGGCAAACCAAAGCGTAAAGCGGCGGGTGCATCAAATAATCTGCATAAAATCCCTTGTTGAGCCAACTGCTGATGAATATGTGAGGCCTTGTCAGTTTTTATCCATTGAAACAATCCGCAACCACCTGTTGGCTTAAGATCATATTCAGTAAGCAAATCAAACAGGCGCTGAGCATATTGTGGCAGATATTGACGTGATTGTTTTTGCCAATCGGTATCGGCCAGTGCCTGGCTGGCTATCCATCGTGAAACTGAGGCAATAGGCCAGGGACCGGACTTTTCTGTAAGTTGATTGAGCACGACTGGATGGGTGATCACAAAGCCGACTCTGAGGCCCGCCAGGCCAAAAAACTTGCCAAGTGAACGCAAGATAATCAGGCCATTCATCACTGGAAGCGAAGCCAGACTATGCGCGGGCGCAATATCGATAAATGCTTCATCAACTATCAGCCAGCCACCACGTTTCTGCAAACGCTGATACCAATTTAATAAACAGTCTGAGCTGAAGGTTTCACCTGTGGGATTATTGGGATGAACCACAATGACTACATCAAAGTGATCAATCAGCTGATCCAGTTCAAAGCTCTCCAACTCAGATACTGCATGGCCAGCCTGTTGCCAGCAATAGCGATATTCTTGATAAGCCGGGGACAATATGGCAACCCGACAAGCGGGCCGCATCCGGGGAAGTAACTGTATGGCAGACTGAGAGCCAGCCATTGGCAAAATATGTTCACATTGATAATAGGCTTTGGCTTTTTCAATCAGGTCATCTTCAGCTTCGGGCAGTCGTTGCCAGAGTGTTGTTGGAATAAATTCAGGAACCGGCCAGCCATGAGGATTAATGCCGGTCGAAAGATCCAGCCAATCATTGACCGGAATGCCATATTGTTTTGAATTAGCCTGAATGCGGCCGCCATGATTAAGCATGGTGAATTCCTACGATAATACCTGTCACCATCAGCCATAACCCCACGCTGAAAAACACCAGACAAAGTGCACGTTGAATATCCTTTGCTTCAGCCGGATTTGATGTCCCCAGATGGGGGCGTTGATGCCACTCGCCGTGGTAGCAGGCAGCTCCGCCGAGTTGAATATCCAAAGCGCCTGCGCCGCTGGCCATTACCGGACCGGCATTTGGACTATCCCATTTGGATGCCTGCTGCCGCCAACAAATAAAGGCTTTGCGGCTATTGCCAAGCAAGGCATAGCTCAACGCGGTAAGTCTGGCGGGAATATAATTTAAAACATCATCAAGTCGTGCTGCCGCTTTACCGAAATAGAGATAGCGCGTCGTTCTGTAGCCCCACATGGCATCCAGGGTATTGACGAGTCGATAAGTGACTGCACCTGCAGCACCGCCGATGGCAAACCAGAACAGGGTGGCAAAAACCGCATCATTGCCATTTTCCAGTACCGATTCAATGGTGGCTTTGTTGACATCAATATGTTCTTTGTCACGACTGACAATACGACTGGTCAGCGTTTTGGCCTGTTCAATATCACCTTGCTGCATGGCATGCAGAATAGGTTTTGCGTGATCAAACAGGCTGCGGTGACCGATGCATAAAGTTAATACCAGGATAGAAAATAGCGTTCCCCAGACAGCAAACTGGCTAATGAAAAAACTGATAACGGCAAAGGGCAGAACGCAAAGCAGCAAAGCCAACAGGCCGAGAATAAATTGTCTGGAAGTGCTGTGGTGGTTCTGGTTAAAACGGGATTCCAGTTTGTTTGCCAGCGTACCAAAGCCCACCAAAGGATGCAGGCATTTGGGTTCACCAAAAAACCAGTCCAGAATCAAAGCAGACAGCATCATAATAAACGTCATGATTTGGTTCTGACTGGCCAGCAGTTTTCAAAAATCAGCTCATCCAAAGGTTGACGTTGTCGCCAATTTTCCTGTTCCAGCATGGGTTGTTGGTAAAACTTATCGACATGACCCAAACAAAGAATGGCGACCGGGCAGGCACCTTCAGGAATAGCCAGTAACTCAGAGAGTTGGTCGGGATCAAACAAGGATACCCAGCCCATCCCCAAACCTTCGGCACGGGCAGCCAGCCACATATTCTGAATGGCACATGATACCGATGCCAGATCCATTTCCGGCAGGGTACGCCGACCAAAAATATGCGACTCACGTTTATCCATCAACGAAATAACCAGCACTTCGGCGCACTCCTTGATGCCTTCGACTTTCAGCTGCAGAAATTCCGTTTCGCGTTCACCCAGCGCCCTGGCAGTCAGAACTCTTTCGTTTTCAACGATTTGATGGATAGCGTTGCGGATGTCGGTATCGGTAATCCGAATCATCCGCCAAGGCTGCATCAGCCCTACGCTTGGAGCCTGCCAGGCGGCGTGAAATAATCGCTGCAGAATATCCTGATCGATGGGCTCAGCAATAAAATGCCGTATATCCCGACGCTCACCAATGGCGCGATAAACCGCCTCACGATCCTGGTCATTAAAACGGTATTTATCCAGACTCATGGGGTAAACCAGCGGGCGATTAGTTCAGGGGCTGACGGAAAGTAAAAGTGGATATAACTGGCGGTCAGGCGTAGTTGCTGAAATACCGCTTCACTGACTTTGTTGTCATTAGGGGATTCAGCATAAGCAATAGCGTCGAGTTGGTTTTCCAGCAAGGAATGGTGATAGGTATGCCCACGTAAGGTGTGATTATCAAGAGTGACTTGTTGTAAAGCCAAGGCTGTCAGTCTGGCCTGCAATTTGGCATCGGCTGCCAGCACGCCACACATTTCAGCTTGTTGGCCATGCTTATCGGTTAAGGTACGGCACAAATACAGCATGCCACCACATTCAGCCACAATCGGTTTATTGGCATTAATATGTTCACATATCGCCTGACGCATCGACATATTTTGGCTGAGTGTTTCCAGATGCAGTTCAGGATAACCACCGGGCAGATAAAGACTATCCACTTCAGGAAGTGTTGAGTCAGTTAATGGCGAGAAAAATACCAGCTCAGCGCCCATTGCGGTTAAACAATCCAGATTCGCCCGGTAAATAAAGGCAAATGCTGCATCCTTAGCCACGCCGATGCGAAGATCTTTTAATAATGGGGGTAAAGCTTCAACAGGTTCGTAGTCTAGTTTGATTTGCGGTAAAACAAAGTTGGGATTGAGCTGAATGCTATCTGCCAGTTTGTCCAGACGCTCACTCAAATCCGTGAGTTCATCAGCCTGAACCAAACCCAGATAACGGCTGGGCAGACTTTCAGTTTGACGAGGCATAGTAGCAAGATAGGGTAGATCGTCTGGTAAAGTGGATGTCAGCATTTCAGCATGTCTGGCACTGCCCACACGATTGGCCAGAACGCCAGTCAACGTCACATCCTGACGAAATTTGGCTAAGCCGAACGCTAACGCAGCGAATGTTTGTGCCATGGCACTGGCATCAATCACCGCTAACACCGGGATTCCCAAAGTGGCAGCCAGATCAGCTGTGGAGGGCGCGCCATCAAACAAGCCCATCACCCCTTCAATCAGAATGATATCCGCCTGTTGGGCGGCTTCAGCGATAAGTTGTCTGGAGTGAGTTTCACCGACCATCCATAAATCAACTTGATAAACCGGATGGCCGGAGGCAAAAGACAGGATCATTGGGTCCAGAAAGTCTGGACCCACTTTGAAAATTCGGACCTGTTTACCCTGACGTCGATAATGCCACGCCAAGGTCGCGGTAACGGTTGTTTTACCTTGACCTGAGGCGGGGGCAGCAATAATCAGCGCAGCGCAGGTTTGCGGCTGCTTTGACATTAACGTAGCTGATTACTGCGCTGGCTCAAATTGGCAAAACGGAAGCTGATATGAATCACCGCGGCTATAGCGATATAAAAGCTTAATTTACTCAGGTTACCAGGATAGGACTGCACAAACCGGGTCATATACTCAGCCATGGTGGGATCAATATAACGACCTGAAAACCAGTAAAAACCACCGCCACTGAACAAGCCGGCAATTGCAGTCACCGAAACCAGTGTCAATGCAAGGGTAAACAATGCGGTCCAGTTAAATTGGTATTTGGATTGGAACCAGCGACCTGCCAGCCATAAACTGCCGTAAGCGGGTAATAAAAATCCATACGCTGGTGAAACACAAAAATTACTGGCACCACCGATGTAAACCGACATCAAATCCAACACGACAGCCATGCCTAAAAACACTGGAAACCACAATTGGGAAGCCAGATAAAACCCGGCGAGCATAAATACGGCCCAGGAAGCGCTGTGTAAAACATTGATATCGGCAAAATGATGACCGCGAGTCATCACCATTAATAAAGCCAGAAGTGCAGCCACGATCAGTTGCTGACGTTGAGATAATAACGACATTGAGGTTCTCCGATGTGCTCACCCGCACAACTTGGTTAATAGCATTTTCGGTCAACAGACCAGGATATTTCAGGCCGGTCTCCGGACTCATAAGTGGTGCCATCACCAGTTGAACACCTTCCCGTAAAAATACAGTGGCGTAACGTTCAACCTGAACTTATTTACCGTTGCGGGGGCAGTGTCGGGGTTATTCAATGTTTGGCTGCACCGACTTCCCGTTTCATCACTTTCGCGACACCTGAAACTGCCGACAGAATAAGGATTAGCAAGCTATATTGTCAATTTGGAAATCATTAATTGTCCTTATCAGGTTTGACGATAAGCCATGGGAGATTTAAGATGCGCGCCTCTTCAGGTGCTTTGATATCCATCAGAGTTAAACGGGAAGTTGGTGAAAAACCAACACTGCCCCCGCAACGGTAAACGTTGAAAATGCATCCAATCAGCCACTGCGATTAATCGTGGGAAGGCGGGTGTACTGGCGCAAGCCACAACGTGAGTCCGGAGACCGGCCTGAAGTTCATCACAACCAACGTGTGTTGTGTGACTTTATTAATCCGGATCGCGGGTGAGCGTATCCCCAGGAGACAATATGAAACCTTTAACAAAGGCCATGCCTTTGCGTGTCTGTGCCCGACTGACTTTGGCGGCACTGGCTACTTCCACCTTCTCTGTTACGGCTCTGGCCGAACAGGAATCCCTTGATGCAATAACCATTACCGCCAACCGGATGCCTACCGAAAATGCGCTGGCACCCAATAGCGTTATCACGCGTGCTGATATTGAACGTTTGCAAATCAATGATTTGCCTAGCTTATTATCACGGTTTCCAAGTATGGATATTTCAAATAGTGGTGGCTTAGGGAAAAACAGTAGTGTCTATTTGAGAGGAACAAATTCAGATCACGTTTTGTTTTTAGTTGATGGGGTTAAATGGCATTCTGCTACATCAGGCGGTGCTGCCATCCAGGACTTTCCGATAAATCAGATTGAGCGTATTGAAATCGTACGTGGACCAAGGTCTGGTTTGTATGGTTCTGAAGCGATTGGTGGTGTCATTCAGATATTTACCCGGCAAGGTAAAAAACAAGACCCGACACCCTATGCTTCGGTTGGAATTGGCAGCCATAATACCAAACAGGCCAGTGGTGGTGTCAGTGGTGGTAATGAAACAACGCGTTATCATGCAAATTTCACGCATCAATCCACCAATGGAATTAATGCCCGAGAAGAAGATAATCCGGATCATGATGGTTATCGGAATAATAGTGTTTCAGCAAAAGTTGATCACGATATCAATAAGGACTGGAGTGTTGGAGCGAATTTTTTACGCGCTCAATCCCGAAATCATTATGATAGTTTTTCTGTTACAGAAGATTTTTATGCTGATAATATTCAACAGGTTATGGGCGTAAACACACGTTATCAGTTCACTGATTATTGGTTAATGTCACTCAATTTATCTGAATCAAGGGACGAATCGGATAATTATAAAGATGGCATTCCGGATGGCACTTTCAATACCCGTCATCGGTTTATCAGTCTGGTCAATACTTTTATGCTGACAAAAAATCAACGACTTAATGTAG
>NZ_DCSO01000079.1:12959-17013 GCF_002325665.1 Methylophaga sp. UBA1464 | reverse complement strand
GCCATACGCATCATTTCGTGCTCCTCCAGCGACCGGAGTGATTCCATCAACTCTTTGGCAGAGGGGATCTCCGCCCTGGAGGCGAGATAGCGATACAGTTCAATCACCTGCTGGTGTTGATCGACTATCACCTCCATGATTTGCGTCGCATCCAGCTCGGCAAAGGGGGCGTCGCAATGCGCATGCCGAACGATGGGGTGCTTTGCCACATATTCGTAACACCAGGTGTTCAGTGCATGCTCGTCGCCTGAGGTTTCAAACCCGCTGACTACCTTGGTCAGTGCCTTCTCATGATCGGACAGATACGCAAGGATCATCCGGGCCCGTTCATCCATATTCTTGTCCGCACAGTGGGATAAACACTGGCTGAGGTGTTGGTGAAATTCCCGAGTCCAGTGCAGCACATCTTTTAAGGTTTCAATTTGCATAACTTTTTCTCCGCTGTGGATTATCTCTTCGATTACAGGCGCAAAATATCGCGATAACCCGCCACATTCACCGCAAACGCGGTGTGCTCCTGCAAGTGCACCCGAAGGGTTTCAAGGGCTTCCGGGTCACCGTGAATCAGTTGAATTCGAGTAGTATCGGTCAGCGCTGACTGCTGTAACCACTGGGTCAGTTCGAGGTAGTCTGCGTGCCCCGACAAACCTGAGATGACTTTGACAGTGGCTCTCAACGGTACCCAGCCTCCGTGGATTTTAACCCCATCAACACCCTCCAGCATTTTTGCGCCCCGAGTGCCGCCCGCCTGATAACCGGTAAACAGTACCGTGGTTTTAGAACTGCCTAACAGGCGTTTGAAGTGGTGGAGAATACGACCTCCGGTAGCCATGCCGCTGCCAGCGATAACAATATGGGGGAAAGCCTGTCCGGCAATCGCCTTCGATTCGTCCACCGTGCGGGTATAGGTCACGCCATCGCATAGGCGGTAGCATTGCTCGTGACTCAACCGGTGCTGATCACTGAACTGGCAGAAAATATCCGATACTTTGATCGCCATGGGGCTGTCGAGATAGATGGGCATTTTGGGGATATCGCCCTGATCCATCAGGGTCGCCAACAGATGTTGCAAGGCCTGCGCCCGCCCTACCGCAAAGGCCGGGACTAGCAGCACGCCGCCGCTTTTGGCGACACGGTTAACAATTTCCGCCAACTGCTGAAACGGATCTTGGGTGTCGTGCCGGCGGTTGCCGTAAGTGGACTCCATCAACAGCAGATCCAGCTCCGGCAATGGCCGAGGAGGTTTCATCAGCACATCATCGAAACGACCGACATCACCAGAAAAGCCGATTCGTTTCCCTTCCGCTTCAACGATAATGCTGGCGGCGCCGAGAATATGACCGGCAGGCTGTAAATAAAAACGGATATCCCCGACCTCGATCTGTTCATCAAACTCCACAGACTGAAATAGCCTCATGCTGGCTTCCGCCGTTTGACGGTCGTAAAGCGGCTCAGGGTGCGCGTGCTTGCCCAATTTATGTTTGCTGTAATACTTGGCGTCTTCCTCCTGGATATGGCCGCTGTCGGCCAATAAAATCTGACACAGGGCCTTAGTGGCGTGATGGGTAAACACCGGGCCGCGAAAGCCGCGCTTGTATAGCACCGGGATATAACCGGAGTGATCCAGATGTGCGTGAGTGAGCAGCACCGCATCCAGTTTGTCGATGTCCAGGGGCAAGGTTTGCCAGTTGCGTTCCCGCAGCCACTTGTAGCCCTGGAACAAACCGCAATCGACTAATACGGTTGTCGTTTCAGTTTCCAGCAGAAATTTTGAGCCGGTAACGGTCTCGGTGCCGCCGACAAAGGTAATTTTCATAATGATTTTCCTGGCAATTTAAGCATGCTGATAACGGGCGCAATCAGTTGCGACGTAATATCAATAGCGTTGGAAGGATGGGGGATGGTATTGGATGTGACCAGTTGGCTCAGGCCTGAGGCCAGTAAGGTTTTATCGGAGTGATCGGCAAATATGCCGTGCACCGCCACGCACTGAATGTTGTCGATACCTTTGGACCGAAGTGTTTTAACGCATTCCAGGATTGTTTGCCCGCTGGAAATAACGTCGTCGATAATCACTGCCGTTCTATCCCTGAATTCGTTGATGTCGGGCAGCATCACTTCGACTTGGCGATCCCCGAAGCGCTGCTTTTCTCCAATCACAAAAGGATGTTGACTAAAGGCAGCAATCTCATCAACCCATTGCTCGCTTTCGCTGTCCGGCCCTACCAACAGTAGGTTGCTTTGCGTTTTGAGCCAGTGCGCCAATGCCGGAGCCCCTTGCACAACACGACTGGGTATGGAATAGATTTCATCCAGAGAATGATAGCGATGCAAATGTGGATCGACCGTAACCAGCCAATCAGCATGTTGAGAAAGGCACTTGGCAAAAATACGTGAAGTAACCGCTTCCCCATCGACAAAACGGCGATCCTGACGCATATAACTGAGGTAAGGCGCCACTAACCCCACTTGCGACGCTCCCAGCTCCCGCAGTGTTTCCAATAAAAACAACAACGGCAGATATTTGATGTTTGGGTGTGACAGATCAGCCACCACAATACAGGCGCGATTTTCTACATCAGATTGAATACGCAGATAGGACTCCCCATCCGGAAACTGCCGAGCGTTAAACTCGCCAGGTTGACCACCAATCGCGTTACTGAGTGACTCAGCCAACGGATGATTGTTCAGGGAAAACACCACTGGAGATTTATCTTTCACGGTCATCGCCTCGCTCATCGTTCCTTCTCGACCGTAAAAATTGTCGATTGGCGATAAAACGCCATCGCATACTGTTGCTCTCCGATCGTATCGGAACAGAGCGTAAATAAAGGTTGTCCGACGGTGACCTTGTCGCCGACTCGAGCATGTAGACGCAACCCCGCAGCCGCTGTCGCCGGAGCGCCTGCCAGCTTCGCCAGACGCGCGAGTTGACGATTGTCGATAGCGGTAAGTGTGCCCACTGCTGTGGCCGCTTCGGTATGTTGGTAGCTGGCGTCAGGCAGGGCTTTCATCCCACCCTGCGCGGCCAAAATGCGCTGGAACTGCTGCCAGGCTTTACCTTCATCCAAAATCGCGATCGCTCTTTCCAGCCCTTGTTCATAACGCTCTTGATAAGCAAGTGAAAACAGATGTGCAGCCAGAAACAAGGCACGCTCCCGAAGATCCTGTGGTGCACTGTGCTCGCGCTGCAATACTGCCAGCACATCCCGCGCTTCTTCTACCGGGCCGATACCACGCCCAACCGGCTGACTACCATCCGTAATAAGGCAGCGAATTTGAATACCACAGGCGGCTCCCACCTGGGTAAAGAGTGAGGAAAGGCGATCGGCGTCGTTCTGGGAACGCACTTTAGCGGTGGGGCCGACGGGAATATCTATCACCGCATGAGTGGAACCGGCAGCGATTTTTTTTGATAAAACCGAGGCGATCAACTGCCCTTCACCATCCAAATCCAGGGCCCGTTCAATGCGAATCAACAAATCGTCGGCCGGACTCAGGTTGACAGCGCCACCCCAAACAAGACAGGCATGGGTCTCAGCCACTACACGTTGAATCTCATTGAGCTCCAGATTGACGGTAGTCAGTGCCTCCATAGTATCCGCAGTACCGGCGGGAGAGGTGATCGCCCGCGAGGAGGTTTTAGGGATGGTGAGTCCCGCAGCGCTGACAATGGACACCACGAGCGGTGTGGTGCGGTTGCCCGGCAGCCCACCGATGCAGTGTTTATCAAGAACCATGGCTTCGTCTGGCCAGTTCAGCCGCTTACCACAGGCCACCATGGCCTGGGTGAGACTGATGATTTCATCTACGTCTAAACGGCTACCCGCGCACACACTGAGGAAGCTGGCGATTTCGATATCCGAATAGCGGTGGTCGCCGATGTCCTCGACGATAGCGGTAATCTCTTGATCACTGAGTTTGTGTCCAAATATTTTTTTGCGAACCGCAGCGAGCGATGTCACCACCGGTGCATGACCGACAATAATCGCAGCGCCATCGATGGCACCCAGGCGGCGCATGGCAATTTTGGATAACCCTGCACTCCCCGAAA
>NZ_DCSO01000079.1:11070-12897 GCF_002325665.1 Methylophaga sp. UBA1464 | reverse complement strand
CACTGAGTTTGTGTCCAAAGATTTTTTTGCGCACGGCGGCAAGTGATGTCACTACCGGTGCGTGGTCGACACTAACCGCGGCGCCATCATCGACGTCCAAGCGCTGCATGGCACTTTTAGACAACCCTGCACTCCCGGAACTCAGTACCTGTTCGTCCACCACATTCAGCGTGGCGATAACGCTGTTTTCCCCGTACCGCAGCATGACACGGCTGTTGGCAGTGAAACCTTCAGAGCGGCAGATGTGACAATCACTGCGCATATACACCACCGGTTCCTGGTGGGTGTCGATGCCCATGTCGATCACCTTAAGTGTGTTAATTTGATCCATTAGCATTTCCTGAACAACAAAATTTAGCCATTGCCTTTCTTTCAGTGGCCAGCAGGCTTTCTCCACCACCATATTTCACGCCTGTAACATGCTTAGGCTTACCAACTGCTAATTACTCCAACCATCAGCCATAAACTAATTGATTTGGGTCGAAGGAAAACCCGCTCGATCCAACGCCTCTATCAGAGCGTTAGACTCGACCATGCCAACGACCGAAGCGACACCCGTCGCCAGATCCATACACGCATCGCTTACGCCGGAAACAGAGCGTAGCGTTTGCTCAATGCTTCTTACACAACCACCGCACGTTGCGCCCTGCACCTGTAGCCGCTGCAGCGGGATATCGCTATCTGAGTCAACACTGCTCCGAGTGTTAGCTGCAGTGGATGACTTGCTGGCGCAACAGCAGCCGCCCCGGTGATGAGTAGGGCTCTCGAATTTCTGTGTATTCATGGCAAATCCTCTATGTTGATTTACTGGGCAAACTCTTCAATCAGGTGACAGATCATATGGCCAGTCGGCACCTTATCTGGCTTTTGGCTCCACTCAACCACGGCCTGCTGCATGCGTTCCCGCAGTTGCAGAGTCTCCGCGAACCGTTGTTCAGTTTCATTCAGGCGTTGGTCAATCAAGCGGCGTACCGTCGGGCAAGGCGATTTCTTCTTATCCGCGTGGTTCAAAATTTCCTGAATATCCTCAACGGAAAAGCCCAGTTGCCGTGCACTCAGCACGAATCGCAAGCGGTTGTAATCATTTTCGCTGTATTCCCGATATCCATTGGTTTTGTTCTTCCCCGGTTTCAGAATCTTGATCCGGGTATAAAACCGCACCGTATCGGCCGTAACCCCTAAACGCCTGGCCATTTCGATAACTTTCACACAGCCCTCCTCGCAGCTCAGTCTGACTATCACAGGATTCAGATTAACCCCGAGGATCTGTTCCTTGCCTTGATATGAGTCAATCATCAGTTCTAAACCCGAGAGTAAATCCGAAGAATTTATCCGGCTTTTTGTCACCTTACACCTGTGTCCAAGACACAGGTCAAGCAATTTTCATTCACAGGTATCCGGTTTCTCGTATTCACTATTACACGCTCCTCGATCTTT
The DNA here is from genome assembly GCF_002325665.1 of Methylophaga sp. UBA1464. Taxonomy (NCBI): domain Bacteria; kingdom Pseudomonadati; phylum Pseudomonadota; class Gammaproteobacteria; order Thiotrichales; family Piscirickettsiaceae; genus Methylophaga; species Methylophaga sp. UBA1464. Next base: position 11,460 of record NZ_DCSO01000079.1, on the reverse strand, counting down.
AGCCTGTACGCCATCAACCGTTAATATTGGCAAGATATCCTGTCACTGCGTTTCTGCATTGAATCGGCCCGCACACAACTCCCATGGTGCACCTGGACTTATCCATTGTCATAGTAGAGCGGTGTTTCTGACCTTAAGATGACCCATGTATTACATTGCTGTAATGTATGTGTAATCTTGTTTACCCTGGCTAGCAGGCTGTTGAAAAACCCCTGATATGGGATAATAGCGATAAATAACCACCGAGAGAATCGAATGCGCGGAGAAATCAATCCTCAGTCTTCCTTTTTCAGCTATGTTGACCTCGAATCACGTATTCCGCAGCACCACCCGATCCGAAAGATACGCTCGGTGGTTGATCATGCGCTGGAGGATATGCAGTGGTGTTTC
>NZ_DCSO01000079.1:10771-10929 GCF_002325665.1 Methylophaga sp. UBA1464 | reverse complement strand
ATGCAGTGGTGTTTCGATGAGATGTACTCCAGGGTTGGTCGTCCGTCAATTCCACCAGAACAACTGGTCCGAGCCTTATTGTTACAAATAGTCTTCACGATTCGCTCCGAACGTCAGTTGATGGAGCGCCTTGACTATGACCTGATGTTCCGCTGGTT
>NZ_DCSO01000079.1:7755-10557 GCF_002325665.1 Methylophaga sp. UBA1464 | reverse complement strand
AACCGGGACCGCCTGATGCTCAATGACGTTGATCAGCACTTTTTTGATGCTGTCAAGAAACAGGCCTACGCCAAGCAATTGATGTCACGGGAACACTTCAGCGTTGATGGCACCTTGCTGGAAGCCTGTGCCTCCATGAAATCCTTCAAACCGAAAGACGATAGTGACGGTCCAGGTGACAACTTCCACGGACATAAGCGCAGCAACAAGACACACCAGTCCACAACCGATAGTGATTCGCGCCTGTTTCGTAAGGGTAAAGGCAAGGAATCGAAGCTCTATCATATGGGCCACCTGCTAACCGAAAACCGAAACGGGCTGATCGTTGAAGCCGAATTAACCGAAGCGGGTACCCGCCAGGAGTGGGACGCCGGTACCACAATGTTGGCATATCAAGGCACCCGTCCCGGTATGACGGTGGGTGCCGATAAGGGCTATGACACGGGCGAGTTTGTGGAAGTGTGCCGAGGGTTAAAAGTCACACCGCATGTCGCGGCCAAATCATTAGGCAGTGCCGTTGACGGTAGAACGACATCAGCTATCGGTTACGGTATCAGTCAAGTTAAACGCAAGCGGATCGAAGAATGCTTTGGCTGGATGAAAGAGTTTGGTCTCATGAGAAAACTTCGCCACTGCGGCCGGGACAAAGTCGCCTGGATATTCCGGTTTGTGGCTGCGGTGTACAACGTGACGAGATTGAAGACTTTAATGGCCTGAAAACAGGGAATTAAGGCAAAAACTGCGCATATTTTAAACAGATGCTGTTGCTGATCGTCGATTGAGCATTGCAGGTAATTGTTACACCAAAATCGAGGCAATTGTTTCTACCGATTTATACGTCGTCATTTTCTTAACGGCGGGAAGTTTTTGCTCATCAAACCCCATTTTTCAACAGCCTGCTAAACAGATCATCCATAAATCCAATCATACGCAACTTTATGAAATTTATGATTACGATTTTGTAATCTAAACGTAATGATATTGAAAGAGGCATCTAAGTATCTTCTTATAGGTGTAGTATCTATTTTGTTCTACTGCTAGAAACTCTAACTTAGAGATCCTAGCCGTCATATATTAGTTAGCGAGATTGATTCTACAACAAGATAAATTGGAGCTATATTTGTTGACGGGTTTTTTGATAAATCACGAGATGCATATCGATGTAAGTTTGCTGGAATGTTCGAACTCAGTTTCCGAAATTTGATGTTAACTGTCTGGAACATTCCCAGATAATGTCAAATCAATCTGATTGAATTGCCCAACAACGTCTTAACTATTTGCATACTAAATTGGAGTTAGATGATAGCTATGGACATACCTGAACAACCCTCAAAATCTAAACTTACGAAAACTACTTCGGATGTTGAAACAACACAGTTTTTGGTGTCCGGCATGGGCAGCAATCACTGCGCTGGCCTCATAACAGCTTCTATTAATCGACTATCAGGCATCATCAATATCAGTACCAACATAGCTAACCACCATGTCACTGTGGAATTCGATCCAAACCAGCTAAGTGATAAGAACATTTGGGACGCAATCGAAAAGGCCGGCTACGATGTAGATAGTATGTCATCACCAATGTCTAGCGGAACTAGCGAAGCCTTGTTCACAGTACCTAGCATGGGCAGCGATCATTGTGCTGGGCTAGTCTCAACCTCCATCAAACGCCTTACCGGCATTAATGATATTTCAACTAACATTGCCAATCATAAGGTGACGGTTAGTTTCGATCCGGTAACAGTAAACACAAAAAACATCAAAGAAGCTATTGAGCAAGCGGGATACGATGTAGCAGCCATCAGTGAAAGTCGTTCGCAGGGAAATGCGGAAGCCGACGCGGCGGTTGAAGAGCGTTACCTTGAACAGGCTTGGAGGCGTTTATGGTTCGCCGCCATCCCAACCACATTGATTATGGTATTGATGATGGTGCATATGTTCTGGGTGCCGGTGCCAAACTATCTCACTTGGGTTGCTTTACTTGGCTTTCCTGTGGTCTTCCTGCAAGGCGGGTGGGCAACCCACCGCTCATCCTGGCGTTCCCTTACCAATCGCACCGCCAACATGGATGTCCTTATTTCCTTGGGAAGCCTGCCCCCTTACCTGATTGGGCTTGTGGGATTTATCTACCCCATGACATCTTTTATTGAAATGGCCACCACCATCATGACCTTCCATATGCTTGGCCGCTACCTGGAAACTCGTGCCAAGGGGCGGGCATCACAGGCGATCAAAAAACTACTAAAACTGGGTGCTAAAACCGCCTCCGTACTACGGGAAGGACATGAAGTTGAAGTAGCGGTTGCGGAGCTTCAGGTCGGAGACATCATGGTGGTTAGGCCTGGCGGCAAGGTACCTACCGACGGCGAAATTGTCGAAGGTAATAGTCATCTGGATGAATCCATCGCCACGGGCGAGTCCGTGCCGGTGGAGAAAGGACCTGGCGAAGCAGTGATTGGAGCCACCATTAATAAGGAAGGCATGCTGCAAGTTCGCGCCACTCGGGTAGGTGCCGATACCTTTTTGTCACAAGTTGTCCGACTGGTGGAACAGGCACAAGGCTCTAAAATACCCATCCAGGAATTCGCCGACAGAGTGACCGCAAAGTTTGTCCCGGCGGTTATCATGATCAGTCTTGCTAGCTTTGTAATCTGGCTAATTTTCGCCGAGTCGCTTAGGCCGATTCTTTACTGGGGTGCCGAGTTCCTGCCATGGGTTAACCCGGAACTTTCACCATTGATGCTGGGTACACTTTCGGCAATTTCCGTACTGGTGATAGCCTGTCCCTGTGCTTTGGGGCTC
>NZ_DCSO01000079.1:0-7715 GCF_002325665.1 Methylophaga sp. UBA1464 | reverse complement strand
ACCCACTGCCATCATGGTGGGCTCGGGATTGGGCGCAGAATCAGGTGTACTTATCCGCTCCGGCGAAGCCATTCAGTCTCTTAAGGACATCAAGGCCGTTGTACTCGACAAAACCGGCACCATCACCAGAGGCGAGCCCGCGCTCACAGATGTGATTGCTACCGCCGGCTTCAATGAAAGCGATGTACTTAGGTTCGCGGCATCTGTGGAAGCCGGCTCCGAACATCCTCTGGGGCAATCCATCGTGAATGGCGCCCGGGAAAAGGGGTTGGAGGTTCCTACAGTGGTGGACTTCCGAGCGATTACTGCGCGAGGAGTGGAAGGCCGTGTCGACGACCAGCTCATTCGCGTGGGCAGCCGCCGGCTTCTCAGCGAAGCCAATATAGAGTTGGGCGACCTCGAAGAAGTCATGATCCGTCTTGAAAACGAGGGTAAGACCGCCATGCTAGTTGCCGCCGGAGACCAGGCAGCCGGTATTGTCGCCGTGGCCGACACCATTAAAGAGGACTCGAAAGCTGCCATTGCCGCGCTTCATGAGATGGGCATTCACACTGTCATGATCACAGGCGACAACGAACGTACAGCTCGCCACGTCGCGAACCAGGTAGGGATCGACGAAGTTATGGCGGGCGTTTTGCCTGAAGGCAAGGTGGATGCAATTATGCGGCTGCAGGAAAAATATGGGCAACTGGTGGCCATGGTGGGCGATGGCATCAACGACGCCCCGGCACTGAAACAGGCCAATGTGGGTATCGCTATTGGTGCTGGCGCCGATGTTGCCATTGAAGCTGCGGATGTCACCTTGGTTAAAGGTGAACTAACCAAGGTGGTGGAGGCTATTCGCCTGTCCCGTGCAACTTTTCGGAAAATCGTTGAAAACCTGTTTTGGGCTTGGTTTTACAATGTGGCCGCGATACCCATTGCAGCTGTCGGCCTACTTCATCCGATGATCGGGGTGATCGCCATGACAACCAGCTCTTTGTCGGTGATTGGCAACTCACTGCGCCTTAAGCGGGTGAAACTGAATGTTGATAAATGACCCTGACATACATCTAACAGCGCTGTCTATAAGGCGGCATAGGAGAAACTAGATGGCAAGCAAACCCGGTTTTTGGACCAGCCTTCATGGTATGGCAACTCTTATACTTATTGGAGTGGCGCTCTATTTTATTTTCGTTGATCACAGTGCCCACATCCTTCCATATCTTCCATTTCTGATTATTTTGTTGTGTCCACTGATGCATATATTCATGCATAAGGGGCATGGCGATCATGGAGAAAACAGTAAAGACGAACATCAACACCAAGATGCGGAAGAAGCCTATCGCCGTGGTCTGGAAGATGGGCGAAAAAAAACGAATGACCGGCTGTAGTGTCATGTCAGGTCACAACCGTTAAACCAGAGGGGAATCTTCCCCTTGAAGTAAACCTAGGAGATAACTATGAAAAATCTTACCCGATCACTCATCATCACCGCCATCCTTACCGCGCCAGCTTTCGCCCAGGATGACCATCAGCATAATGACAAAATGCAAGACAACACCATGAAAATGCAGGATAAGGGAATGACTTCCATGCATGATCATATGCAGGAAATGCAAGCTCTGATGGACCGAATTCAACAAGAACAGGACCATGAAAAACGCCACCAAATGATGCAGGAACATATGACCGCCATGCAAAAAGGTATGAAAATGATGCATGGGGAGATGAAAGGTAAAACCATGGAACACAAAGGCAAGGAAGACTGCATGAGCATGATGGATGAGCGAATGAATATGATGCAGATGATGATGAACCAGATGGGAGAACATCAGATGGAAGAGAAAAAACTCCGCAAGCATATTCACAAGAAATAGCTGGTTTAGGTGTCCAGCATCCGAACTTCACGATGCTGGCCCCCCTGCACTCAAGAGTTTTTGGGGAAGCGTTCTATTTCTTGTTTATTACGCGATTTTTGTCCTTGGTCTTGAAAGCATTGCACCGGGATACATCGAACGTGTATGGAACCTGGATGCACTGAGTGGCCTGTTTCTTATTGGTATACCCTTGGAAGAGTTACTTTTTGCAGCCAGTTTTGGATATTACTGGACGGGCATTTATGAACATTTGACTTGGAAAAACCAAGTCAGATTTAATTAATGACTGCTATCGTCTTTATAGGGGTGTCCGAGATTACCCAATTCACCTTCCTCACTGAGATGAAGGAGAGCATCGTGAACCTTATCAAGCCACGACTGCTCCATATCTACCCCCGAGGCCAAAATATAATGCTCAATTTCATCAAGTGATATTTGAACCAAATCGTATTCAATTTCAAGCACTTTTTGATTAATTTTAGCTTGCGTCACCCCCATCAATGAATTTAAACCATTAATCAATTTAATTTTTAACTCCTCATTGTCAGGCAGTTCAAGCTTAATAAGTCTCTGTTTATTAACCCTTACACCATGTTGCTTGACTGATTTACCATGCTTGGGATCACCAATGTATAAGCTTGGCCGTTGGTTGAATCTGTCCTGACATTGTTGAGAACAAAACCAAAGATCAATGCCACGGAAATTTACAGATAATTTGTTATCTGCGACGGACATTTCACAAACAGGACAATTTTTTGACGGAAACATCAGAACCTCGCTCTTCTATTAGATATGAAACGCTAGAAAAGATTGTTAGTCACAGCAAAAATACCAGCACTTATGTCTACTGAAGATGACCATAAGCTTAGACCCTCAATAAATCCTGATGGTGAACATACCAGTGTTCGGCTGCCTTTATCTCAATCTTTTTTCTACTGGCTAATCGGTACACGCAATGAAATACAGTAATGCCTGATTAATGAAAGGAATCAATATCAGTATTCCCATCCAACCTGGGCACTCTGTACGCTGACAAAAACGCCAAACCGGAATAACAACGACAATGGCAAACACCAGCATCCACTACCAATGTCATGCGCACATGGTGTTACCAAAAATATTATCAGTCATCATGGTACTGCCCTCCACGTAAAATATTGTAATTAATGATGATGATGTAATTCAGCGGATCTTTTCAGGAAAATTTGCTCAGCAACTGCGATAATAATCATAGTAACAACCGCCACACCAATCACAAATGGATCAGTATTCAGTTTTACCCAGACAAAGCCCCCTAGCGCGAGCAAATCTAAAATAATCGCGGTAGTTGGCACCCATCTATTGGCGTTAATGTCTTCTCGCAAATAACGAAGAACGCCCCAATGAATGGCAATGTCCATAATTAGGTAAAACACGATACCCAGTGCAGCAATTCGAGACAGATCAAAAAATGCCGTCAGAATAAGTCCTAAAACGACCGTGTAGACCAATGTATGCTTTTGAATACTACCCGGCATACCGAAATGTCGATGCGGAACCAGTTTCATTTCCGTCAACATTGCCAGCATTCTTGAAACGGCAAAAATGCTGGCCAGAATACCGCCAGCAGTCGCCATCATGGCAATAGCAACCGTAAACCACACACCATATTCACCCAATGCCGGGCGCGCAGCCGCAGCAAGGGAATAGTCTTGTGTTTTGATGATTTCTGCCAACGATAAATTACTCGCCACAGCAAAACCGACCAAGCCATAAATGACCACACAGGCCGCGATAGAAATAACAATTGCGCGACCTACGTTACGTTTAGGATCTTTTACTTCAGAACCACTGTTAGTAATAGTGGTAAACCCCTTAAAGGCCAGTATCCCCAGTGCCGTTGCACCGAGGAAGTTGCCGAAGGTTCCTGCTTCTCCTGGGCTTGTAAAGTCGACAGAGATACTGTCGGCGATCCAAACACCTACCAATCCAAAAATGAGAATGCCCAGAATTTTCAAAATACCAATGAACGAGGCCACCCCCTGAATCAATTGATTACCTAAAAGGTTAATTATAAAAGCGGCCAAAATGAGCGAGACACCAAGCAAAGGCACCATAATGCCGCTTTGATCCCCACCGAAAAGTTGCATGGTGTATGAACCAAATGTGCGCGCGAGAAAGCTCTGGGCGATCACCATTGAAAAATACATCAGCAAAGCATTAAAAGCCGTTGGCAACCGGTTACCATAAGCTTTATGCAAATACATGCCAATGCCGCCTGCAGAGGGATAAGCGTTAGAAATTTTGATGTATGAATAGGCACTAAAACTAACGATTACTGCGGCGGCTAGAAACGCTAAAGGAAATAAAACACCTGTCATCTGCGCCATTTGCCCGGTAAGCGCAAAGATACCAGCACCAGTCATCACACCGGTACCGAGCATAACTGTTCCCGCTAAAGTGAGGCTTCCCTCCTTATAATGCGTTGTTCTGTCGTCATTGTTAGTCATTTACTCTCCCTCTTCAGTTTTACTAATTTTGTTACTCTAGTTAAAACCACATCCGAACCCCGGCAACAAAACCTGTTTCGATTTTATCGCCCCCTTCATCAGAGATTTGATTAGCCTTTTGACCTAAGGCCCGGCTCCAATAAACACCTATGTAAGGTGCAAACTCTCTAGAGATTTCATAGCGATAACGCAGTCCTATTCGAACATCGTTGAATCCACTGGGGCGATCGAACGCTTGGGCATCTGTGAGTCCAGCAGAAACTTCCACGCGTGGCTGTAAGTACGAAACTTGACTGAGGCGAATGTCGTATTCGGCTTCAAGTGATGCTGCTATGTCGCCATCTTCATTAATGATATCTGAAATTAATGTTGATGCTCAGAAGGTTTTTTAACACCTGCTTCCATATCATGGCCAGCATCACCATCTTTAGACATTACTTCATCTTTAGGCATACATTTCTGCATCATGGCTTGCATGACTGGATCCTTCATATCCATTTTAGAATGATCCATATCTTTCATAGCTGCACAGTTAGGTGCTTCTCCTTTGTTAATATGCTCTTCAGGGTTATGAGCTTGAGCAGATAGAGCCAACATTAATGCTGGCAACGCAACAAAATATGGCAAGGTTTGAAATTTCATAAAGTTAGTCCTAAATAGTATTAAAAGTATGAATAACTTGATTAAAGCAAAAATTATTAGCGGCAACACATAGTTAAATCTTGTCATTGCCTCTTAAGCTACATTTAATTGGATGAGCCAACATCACGATAAATTAAATTTGATTTCCGCTTGACCAGCGTTGGCTCAACTATTAAATCAACCTACTTTGAAGACTAACGGACGATTCTGTCACCTTGATGACCTAAACATTACAAAAACCTAATCCTTATGTAATCCTTTTTTTTTACCGTTTGTAGAGCATACGAACTATATTCTGCCCTACCTGCCTTTGTTAATTATTCTTTTGTGTTCACGATTTCCTTTGCTTATTACAAGGATTATGTAAGCCTCAGGCAGAATGTTCATCCTGTTTAACTATAGAGGACGTCCAACAAAGGGGCTTTAAGCAGGCTGGTAAAGATTGCAATAACGGTCACTAATCAAACTAAACACCTATGATTTAAAGTTAACCGTTGGACATTAATATAACGTTTTCCGACAGAGGAGAATCAATGAAAAAAATCGATAGTTCTCAAGAGCAGACAAGATCACAACGGCTAAACCATCACTGTACCTGCGTTACTCTAGATTGGTCAGCGATTATTCGCGATCTCAACAACCAATTGGGTGATAACGCTGAAGGCATCCTGTCTACTTCGGGCATGCGCCAATTCTTCTCAAATGCCGCGATTTTTGTTCCAAGTTCTGATCTTGAACAAATGCAGGCGATTGTTAAGGCAATCGAATCCGCTGCTTCACTTGCAGAATATCAGCAACAGATCATGTCTTGGGCACCTGAGAGTGCACGGCATAATCCCGGTCCAGTAGGCGCTTTTATGGGCTATGATTTCCACCTCAGTGAGGATGGTCCTCGTCTTATCGAAATCAATACCAATGCCGGTGGCGCTTTTCTTAATGCCATCCTGACTCGCGCCCAACTAAAATGTTGTAGCGGCAATACACAGGCGTCTTGGGCAAAAGATTTCGATGAAGCAGTCATTGCGCAATTTATAAGTGAATGGCGGGCCCAGAGAGGTAGCGGACAACCTGAGCGAATTGCAATCATCGACGATGCACCGGAAGAACAACATCTCTATCCGGAGTTCAAACTCGCGCAACAGCTATTCATCCAACATGGCATTGATGCCGTCATACTTTCACCAACGGATCTCAAATACGAATCAGGAGTCTTGTATGGTGATAACCAGAAAATCGATTTGGTTTACAACCGTCTGGTCGACTTTGGACTAGATGCACCTGAACATGCTGCTTTGCGTTTTGCTTGGTTAGAATGTGGCGCAGTTATCACCCCGAATCCTTATACACACGCCCTATTTGCTGATAAGCGAAACTTGGCCTTAATGTCAGATCAGCAGACTCTACTAGATTGGGGGTTAAGTACTGAAAATGCTGAACTTTTAAAAAAGGGTATTCCCCACACCATTCAGGTTACCGCCCATGATGAGCAATCACTCTGGCAACAACGGCGGCAGTGGTTTTTTAAACCGGTGGCAGGTCATGGCAGCAAGGGTGTCTATCGCGGCAGCAAGCTGACCAAAAGCACATTTGCACGTATTCTTGAAAGTGATTATGTTGCACAGGCCTATGTGCCACCCTCAGAACGTGTTGTGATGGTTGATAACGAACGTGAAATGCTTAAGGTTGATGTGCGATTGTATACTTACCGAGGGGAATTATTACTTGCTGCAGCAAGACTTTATCGAGGTCAAGCTACCAACTTACGTACACCGGGTGGTGGATTTGCACCTCTACTTTTGCAGCAAAGTTAGAAGAATGTGAATCAACATCTCGGCGTAATTGTTTATCGAGCCGCATCACCAGCCGGAAGAGTTTATCGCCCTCATAAATCAGCCTCAGATCCTGACCGCCAATGACCATTTGCTAGGCATTTTGTAAGGTTGCAATGTCCAGTCCCAGCAGGGTCAGATGTTCTCGCTGCGGATTAATTGATAACATCGGCAAACTGGTCACTTGTTCCATGCGCACATCTTTAGCGCCACTAATCTGTGCAACTGCTGCGGATGAAACGTACTCAGAGTCAGAACTATCTAGGAGGCAGACTCCGCCAGATAAAATATTTAAGTTAATAGTCGTTTTTATATGTGGTTTTTGTTTATTAGGATATACAGGTGGTATTTGTGTATTCCCCAACACCGAAGTACTAGTCCTCACACATTAAATTCTTATTAAATTTATGACTGTGTCTGTTGAGCTAAGCGACGGAGCTTTCATGCAAGTAATAATTTACTTCGGGACTGTGTTAAATCAGGTATTGCTATGTTTGTGGAGAAACAACAGTTAATTTGAGATTAATCTCACCACGGCTGTACATCTGAGTTAACGCATCAAAATAAATTTTCTTTAGTGCGATTTAATGGCTCAATATGAAGTAGAGATTCGGGATGTTGAAAAACTGAGCTGTAAAGCAGCCTCTGAGTCTTCGGGTTTTGTCTGTGACGTAAAAGTAACATCATTTTCTGAGTTCACTGGAGAGCAATCAGCAGCCTCCAGCATTCGACTTGTTGAGAGTGATGACGGTTGGGAAGTCATTCAATAATAAAAAGCAAAACCTAAAAGAAGTACTCACCAGCGCAGTAATGGTTTCGATTCTTTTTTTGTTATTCCCAGCGACAGTAAGCTTTCCTAATACACTTATTATTCAGGGTAAGCGGATTAAATGGTT
>NZ_DCSO01000064.1:19307-20880 GCF_002325665.1 Methylophaga sp. UBA1464 | reverse complement strand
CACATGGCCCTAAAATACAAAACGCCCGATGCGGTGCATCGGGCGTTTTAATCGAAATAAGTGTCAACTTATTTCAGGACAAGACATCTGCTATGAATAAATCAATAAGCCCTAAAGCCGATAACGCAGATCAGCGGATTTTGAACGGAGCATTTCAATATTTTTTGCCATGCTGAGCACTTTAAACAATTCCCCCATCTGTTCTGGCAACAATAAGCGTTTTAATGCTGCAGCCTGCTGCATCTGATGAAAGGCTGGATTTGCATTATCCTGACTAAGATTAAGAATATCACCTGCCAGCAGGAAATCACTCTGTCTTTGATAACCTTCTAGCTGAAGTCCTTTTTCATAAGCAGTTTCAGCCAGCGCAGTGAAATCAACATGAGCAGTGATATCCTGTAAACCCACTAAAATCAGCGGATCATTATGTGCCTGATGATGGTAGTGACAGCGCAACATGCCCTGATGACGCAGTGGATGAAAATAATCACTGGCCTCATAACCATAATCAATTATATAAATGCCACCCTGTTCAAGCATATCGGCAATAGTTGCAAGCCAGGCAGTTGCTTGCATCGCTATTTCAGTCTGATAGGGGAATTGTTCCAGTAAAGGATGAATTTGTTCACAACGAGACTTTAAATGGGTATTGGTTAAGGGTTGTGTCTGCCAATCAAGCTTTGCATTTTTGAGCCCTACTCCGATCTCATGCAGCTGATCTTTTTCAAACAGAACCTGATGTATCGGCATCGCGTCACAGACTTCATTGGCAACGATAACGCCGGTAAACTTGTTGGGAAGCTGATCCAGCCAGACAACCCGGTTTTGCTGGACACCAAAAATTTTATTTATTTTTTGACGCTGTACTTCACGTAAGTGAGCACTTGCTTCAATAATGTAGTAATGTTTTGGCAGGCAGTCGATCTCACTCAGATAGAGCAACAGATCCACGGCCATCTGGCCACTGCCAGCACCAAATTCCAGGCAATCTGCCCCCGGTATTTGTCTGAGCACATCAGCAATATGAATGCCCAGCGCCTGTGAAAATAACGGGCTTATTTCGGGAGCAGTAATAAAATCCCCTGCTTCGCCGATCTTGCTTAATCCACTGCTGTAATAACCGAGTCCAGGTTGGTATAAAGCCATCTGCATAAATTCAGCAAAGCTCAGCCAACCATTACGGTCTTCTATGGTCTGAAAAATCAGTTGCAACAGTTGATCGCTATGCTGTTGCGCAATGGGGTCAGGTGCAGGTAACTTGGCGGTATCTTTCATTTAGTCGGTAATTTCAGTGAATAATCCCATTTTAGTAACAGGTGCCGGAAAGCGAGTCGGATTTCATATCGCTTCCAGGCTAAAGCAGGATGGTTATGAGGTATTGGCACATTACCGTACTGAAACGGATGATGTCCAAAAACTAAAACAATTAGGCATACAGACTGTTCAGGCGGATTTGCAGGATACTGCCAGCATTATGGGGTTTATCGACAAACTGCAGCAATTCAGTCCCGCTTATCGAGGCATTGTGCATAATGCCTCAGCATTTACACCGACAGCAGATGATTTGATTGAC
>NZ_DCSO01000064.1:17776-19223 GCF_002325665.1 Methylophaga sp. UBA1464 | reverse complement strand
TGATTTGATTGAGGCTGCGGAGCAATATCAACATTTTTTTAACATACATATGTTAGCGCCGTTTCTGATCAATCAGGCGTTATCAAAGCTGTTAAAGGGACCAGGCAATGATCCGGCCGATATTATTCATATCACCGATATCAATGTTGAAAACCCTACCCCACGTTTTGATATTTATGGCACAACCAAAGCGGGATTGCATAACCTGACGCTGGTGTCGGCAAAAAAACTTGCTCCGCAGATCAAGGTGAATTCAGTGGCTCCGGGACCCGTTTTATTCACCGAGTCACATACACAGGAAGCTAGACAGAAGATGTTGTCTGAAACCCCGCTTGCTCGTGAAGGTGGTGCCGAGCCAGTTTATCTCGCCATAAAAAGCTTGCTAGAGAACCCCTTTATTACCGGTGCGACTATCCCGGTAGATGGTGGTCGCCGTCTCTCCAAAGCGTAAGTCAGACGTTTGTATCAAAACGCCTGCAGGAGGCGTGACTTCTGCAGTGTCAGTTAGATAACTGAGCAGCTCTCGAATAATGGGGTAAAGAAAATACTCATCAGTAATACTGCTGACCGGGATATCAGCTTCTTCTGGCAAACTCAGCTTTTTCAGAATATCGATATCGGCTGGTCGATCTTTGGTTTTGCTTAACGGATCATCCCGATCCCGACCTAAACTAATTTCAATTTGATTGCAGAAGCGCTTTAATTCTATCTCGGACAAATCGGTTTCAACGAAGACGATGGCATTGAGGAAATCCCGATGACTATTCATGCCCACCGGCGGGATTTTTAATACTCGGCTTAGTTTTAGTTCTTTAAACTCTTGCAGCAGCGCAATGACCATTTTTTCGGTATTTTGCTGAGGATTTATGTTGCTGCCTAAACCAAGCAGATAACCTTGTCGCTGTTTCATTCGCTGGAGCGCTCAATCACAATTTGTGCCTGGTTTTTACCATGCAATTGAACAGGTTTGGTTAAGGTGAGTTTGAGTCGCGGAATGGCAAAGGTCTTGAGTAAAAGTTGCGCGACCTCTTCAGCCAGGCTTTCAATTAACAGATATCGACTATTGCTGACAAACTCGACAACGACATTGGCAACCGCACCATAATCCAATGTATTGGTTATATCATCTGATGCAGCGGCTTTACGGATATCCCAATCCATTTCAAAATCAAAGCGCAATGTTTGTAGTGTTTCGCGCTCCCAATCATAGATGCCGATAATCGTGTCAATTTTCAAATCATTTAGAAAAATTTTATCCATGATGTCGCTTCAATGTTGGCAAAAGTGGTAATGGTACTGAATAATACCGCTACATTTTCAAAGGTCGCATCATAACATGCCTGAATTAACTGCCATCGCGCTGCTTGCATTGCTCGGCGCCTACCTTATAGGCTCATTATCGAGCGCTGTCATGCTTTGCAAGGTCTCAGGTTTACCTGACCCCAGA
>NZ_DCSO01000064.1:15736-17637 GCF_002325665.1 Methylophaga sp. UBA1464 | reverse complement strand
TGCGGATGGGCAGCAAAAAGCTCGCAGCACTGGTTCTGCTTATTGATGTATTAAAGGGCGTCATCCCGGTATTAATCGGACGAATGTTAGGCTTTGATATTGATATCCTGGCTTTAATCGCTTTCTTTGCATTTCTTGGGCACTTATACCCTGTCTTTTTCCAGTTTAAAGGTGGCAAAGGTGTCGCAACAGCATTAGGTGCATTTCTGGCGTTGTCACCTGCGTTGGCTGGAGCGGCGTTACTGACTTGGATTCTGGTTTTTGCCATTAGCCGGATTTCGTCTTTATCCGCCATTGCCGCTGCGGCAATGACACCGGTTTATAGCTTATGGCTTATTGATACGGTGTTTGCACGTACGGTTATTCTGTTCATTGCCTTATTGTTGCTATGGCGGCATCGTAGCAATATCCAGCGTTTGCTGGCCGGTGAAGAGAAGAAGTCAGGCTGAAGCTGGCGGCGTTAACTCATCTAATGGCCAACGCGAACGCACATTAAACGTAGCATCGGTTTCAAGTAGCATCGCCTGATGGCGCATAGCACCGGCAAATGCAATCATCGCTCCGTTATCGCTACAGAATTGTAATTGCGGGTAATAAACCTGCACTTTCGGTAATGCATCTAAAGCCGCGCGCAAAGATTTATTGGCACTGACGCCACCGGCCACGACCAAACGCTTATGACCACTTTGTTTTAATGCACGGCGACATTTAATCACCAGGGTTTCCACCGCCGCTGTTTGAAACGCCAGCGCAATATCGGCTTTGGCCTGTTCACTCTGATCACTGTTATGCCAGGTGTTTAAAGCAAATGTTTTCAAACCACTGAAACTGAAATCCAAACCCGGACGATTGGTCATCGGTCTGGGAAAGATATGGGCGCCCTCTTGTCCTTTTTCCGCTAAAGCCGCTAAGGCCGGGCCGCCCGGATAACCCAGCCCCAACATTTTGGCGGTTTTATCAAACGCTTCACCCACCGCATCATCAATGGATTCGCCCATTAATTCATATTCCCCCACGCCCTTAACATCAACCAGTAAGGTATGGCCGCCGGAAATTAATAAAGATACAAATGGAAATGCCGGTGGATTCGCTTCCAGTAACGGCGATAAAAGGTGCCCTTCCATATGATTGATTGGCAAGGCTGGAATATTTAACGCCCAGGCCAGACTGCGGCCAATTGCCGCGCCCACCAGTAAAGCCCCTACCAGACCCGGACCCGCGGTATAAGCCACTGCATCAATATCTTTACGTTGCAGACCCGCTTCATCCAGAACCTGTTGCATTAAGGGTAACGCCTTCTGAATATGATCACGGGAAGCCAGTTCCGGCACCACACCGCCATATTCGGCATGCATATCTATCTGACTGAAAAGTGCGTGAGCTAACAATCCTTTTTCAGTATCATAAAGTGCAATACCGGTTTCGTCGCAAGATGATTCAATTCCTAAAACACGCATAAATTTATTCTGACTGCATTAAATTAATGCCAATTATTATGCCTTGCTGGGGGTGGTCTCATCCAACTAATTCGCATTTAGTATTTTCTTTCCGAAATAGATCTCGTACAATTAAGGGCTTTTCCGTAATTGTCTGTTTAGGAATGTATTGAATGCCATCTGTTAAGGTTAAAGAAAACGAACCATTTGACGTAGCTTTACGTCGTTTCAAACGTGCTTGTGAAAAAGCCGGTACGGTTGCTGAAGCTCGCGCTCGCGAAGCTTATGAAAAACCAACAACTGTTCGTAAACGTGCTGCAGCTGCCGCTGTTAAACGTCACCAAAAGAAACTGTCTCGTGAAAACGCTAGCCGCGTTCGCATGTACTAATTGCTGATTAGAATCTCATTCTAATGCCTCAAGAAGCCAGTCCACTCAAAGCTCGAATTCAAGATAGCGTAAAAGA
>NZ_DCSO01000064.1:5093-15686 GCF_002325665.1 Methylophaga sp. UBA1464 | reverse complement strand
GCTGCCATCAAGCAAGTTGAAGTCGATAATCGCCAGGATATGTCAGACGATGACATTATCGTTGTGCTGACCAAAATGACTAAGCAGCGCAAAGATGCCTTGTCGCAGTTTGAGCAAGCTGGCCGTGATGACCTGGCGGTCATCGAAAAAGCTGAATTGGCTATTATTGAAGAATTTTTGCCAACAGCTTTGAGTGAAGCAGAATTGCAGTCAGCTATCGCAGATGCAATTCAAGAGACAGGCGCTAGTAGCCAGAAAGACATGGGTGCGGTGATGAATGTGTTGCGTCCGAAAGTTCAGGGACGTGCTGATATGGGCGCAGTGAGCAGCCAAGTCAAGGCCGCGCTCAGTTCCTAAGCCAGCATACCAGGTCTTTTTTCAGACGTGGTTAACATTCAAGACAGACTTCGGCCATAATTGATTTATGGCCGGACAAATCCCTCCACAGTTTATTGACGAATTGCTCTCACGAGTCGATATCGTTGATATTATCGATGCGCGTGTACCGCTGAAAAAAGCCGGTAAAAATCTGCACGCCTGTTGTCCTTTTCACAACGAGAAAACCCCCTCATTTACAGTCAGTCCTGATAAACAGTTTTATCACTGTTTTGGCTGTGGTGCGCACGGCACGGCGATTGGCTTTTTGATGGAGTACGATCAACTCAGCTTTCCGGAAGCCATTCAGGAGCTTGCCGATACCGTTGGTATGCAAGTCCCGGTCACACAACAAGCTGCACTAACCCCCGCCAGACAAAACCTTTATGACCTGATGGATAAGGTCAGTCGTTATTACGTTCATCAACTGCAAAATCATCCGCAGCGCCAACCCTTTCAGGACTATATTCAACAACGTGGTCTCAGTCCCGAAACCGTAGCCGCTTTTGACATTGGTATGGCACCAGACGGCTGGGACAATGTATTACGCACTTTTGGCAATAATCAGCAATCCCAGGATCAACTGTTCGAAGCCGGAATGCTGATTAAAAATGACAAGGGGCGTACTTACGATCGTTTTCGTGATCGACTAATGTTTCCTATCCGTGACCGTCGGGGCCGCGTTATCGCTTTCGGTGGTCGCGTTATTGATGCCGACGGCACGCCAAAATATCTGAACTCACCCGAAACGCCCATCTTTCATAAAGGCCAGGAACTGTATGGCTTGTATCAGGCCCGTAAAGCCAATCGTCGATTGGAAAAGATCCTGATAGTAGAAGGGTATATGGATGTGATCGCGCTGGCGCAGTTTGGTATTAACAATGCGGTGGCCACATTAGGTACTGCGACAACATCCGAACATTTAAGACTTTTGACGCGCAGCGCGCCGGAAATTGTTTTTTGTTTTGATGGCGATCGTGCCGGTAAAGAAGCCGCCTGGCGAGCGGCTGAAAATGCGATGCCAATACTGGGTGGCAATTTTGAGCTGAAATTTATGTTTCTGCCTGAAGGGCAGGATCCCGATACCATGGTGAGGGAGCAGGGGGCCGCTGGTTTTAATCAGTTAGTCGATCGGGCACAAAGTTATTCTGAATTTTTCTTTGCCACCTTGCTTTCCCGGGTGGATAGTCAATCGATGGATGGCCGCGCCAGGCTGGTTGAAATTGCCAAACCCTATCTAAGACATATCCCTGCAGGCTTGTATCGCGATATGCTGGAGCAGCAGCTGGCAGACCATGCTAAAACCAATATTGTCACGTTAAACAAACACTTGGAAAAGCCTGCGTCACCACCACGAGCAAAAAACGCCAAGCAAAATGCAATGGCCAATATGACGCCTGTGCGTATGGCCGTGATGATTCTGTTACAGCATCCACAGTTGTATGAGGCTGTTCCGGATACAGATAATTTGCATCAGCTGGATATGCCAGGTTTGGCGATTTTAATTCAGCTACTTGAAACCATGCGTGAGCATCCCCATCTTAAAACCGCACAGCTTTTGGAGCGTTGGCGAGAAACTCAACAAGCCCCATATCTGGAAAAACTTGCAATGCAACCGCTGAATTTGTCGCCAGAACAACTGGAGCATGAACTCATTGGGATTGTGAGTCGTCTAAACAAGCAAGCAAGAGATGAACGTTTAACTTATCTGATGAGTAAGCCGCTCAGTCAATTAACTGAGGCCGAAAAAATGGAAGTAAAATCCTTTAAGTAAGTGTTCTGTAATCAAAAATGATGCAATAACGAAGTGCTTTCACTATAATATAGTGTTACCGCCAAAAACAGCGTCACCATGCATAAAGAGGCCGAATGAAAGATCAGCAATCACGCGTTAAAGAACTTATCGCCCTTGGAAAGGAGCGCGGTTATCTCACTTACGGCGAGATCAATGACCACCTTCCAGAAGATTTGGTCGATGCGGATCAGGTCGAAGACATCGTCAGTATGTTTAGTGATCTGGGTATCATGGTCCATGAAGATGGCATGGATACCGATGAGATGGAGCGCCTTGCCGAGGCAGTTTCATCAAATGATGAAGTCTCTGATGATGAAGCGGCTGCCGTTCTGGCAAGTTCAGATGGAGAGTTTGGTCGTACTACTGACCCTGTACGCATGTACATGCGCGAAATGGGCTCTGTTGAGTTATTAACCCGCGAAGGTGAAATTGTCATTGCAAAACGCATTGAAGCTGGCTTGCGCGAAAGCCTGTTAATGCTGTCCACCTATCCACCCGTTATTTCATCATTCCTTGAATTTTATGATGCTGTAGAAGCGGGCGAAATGCGACTGAATGAGCTGATTCGTGGTTTCGTGGCTCCTGAAGAACTCGTTGCCGAGGATGACGATGACGATGATGTGACCAGCAGCACAGATACTGATGACTCTGACAGTGATAGCGATGACGACGATGATGTTGATGGTGTAAGCGATGACGAAGATGATTCTGGTGAAATTGACCCGGAAGAAGCCCGTGCCCGTTTTACCGCGTTACGTGAAGCCTACAATAATGTCCTGGTAGCCGAAGGCGATGCCATGATTGAAGCGCGTGAACAGGCCAGTAACCTGTTCATGGAATTCAAGTTAACACCAAAAACGCTGATTTTCCTGAACGATTTAATGGCAGAAACCATTGCCGAAGTACGTAAACAAGAAAAAATTATCATGGACATCGTCGTTCAGCAGGCAGGAATGAATCGCCGTGATTTCATCGATGCCTTCCAGGGTAATGAGAGCAACCTCGAATGGTCAGATAAATTTGTTCGGGCCAAAAAACATTATTCGTCCACCATTAAGAAAAATCTGGATGAAATTCTGGCGGCACAAACAAAATTGGCCGAAATTTCAGAACAACGTGGCTTGGATATTTCAGAGATAAAAGAAATCAGCCGTCAAATGTCGATTGCTGAAGCCAAAGCGCGTCGTGCCAAGAAGGAAATGGTCGAAGCCAACTTGCGTTTAGTTATCTCTATTGCCAAAAAATACACTAACCGTGGTCTGCAATTCCTCGATTTGATTCAGGAAGGCAATATCGGTCTGATGAAAGCAGTCGATAAGTTTGAATATCAGCGTGGTTACAAATTCTCTACCTATGCAACATGGTGGATTCGTCAGGCAATTACCCGTTCTATTGCCGACCAGGCGCGTACTATTCGTATTCCGGTACACATGATTGAAACTATCAACAAACTCAATCGTGTTGCCCGTCAGATGTTGCAGGAAATGGGACGTGAGCCAACTCCTGATGAGCTGGCAGAACGCGTGGAAATGCCGGAAGACAAAGTCCGTAAAGTGCTGAAGATCTCCAAAGAACCGATTTCGATGGAAACACCAATTGGTGATGATGAAGATTCACATCTGGGCGATTTCGTTGAAGATATCAACGTGATGTCACCAGCAGACTCCGCTATCATCGAAGGCCTCAGAGAAGCCACTCAGGGCGTTCTGAACGGTCTGACCGAGCGAGAAGCCAAAGTATTGCGTATGCGGTTTGGTATTGATATGAATACCGACCACACACTGGAAGAAGTCGGTAAACAATTTGATGTTACCCGTGAGCGTATCCGTCAGATCGAAGCCAAGGCGTTACGTAAACTGCGTCACCCATCACGCTCGGATCAACTGAGAAGCTTCCTCGACTCAGATAGCTGATTACAAAATCGGGCCTATAGCTCAGTTGGTTAGAGCAGGGGACTCATAATCCCTTGGTCCCAGGTTCGAGTCCTGGTGGGCCCACCATATAAATCAAAGCCTTAGCGCTAATTTTAGCGCTGAGGCTTTTTTGTTTTTATCTCATGTAGACACTATGTAGACAAAAAATAGCGGAGATGCCTATAAGGACTGCTATATTCTCGCATCAAAAATATTACGCAGTATTGATTCTCATGGAAAAGGTCTTCATTCTCATCATCTGTATGAGATTTCTTAAAGCGTTAAAAGGATTTGTATGAGCGACTTCAATTTGACTTACCCTGTAGCTGAAGGACAACATGAAGCGAAGACAATAAGTTCTGGTGAACTGACATTTTTGGTTGGTGCCAACGGCACTGGCAAGTCAACACTGATGCATAGATTCGCGACCCTTAACCAAGGCAAATTCCGTCGAATTACTGCCCACAGGCAAGTGTGGTTTCATTCAAACACGATGGACCTGACCCCACAGGGAAGGCATGACCATGAACGAAGCATGATCGCCAGTGAGCAGAGAGAAGATGCACGCTATAGGGATGACAACGCAAGCACACGGTCACAAATAACAATATTTGATCTCATTGACTCAGAAAATGTTGAAGCAAGAGAGATAGCAAATGCTGCTCGTGCTGGAGATATGGAGAGAGTTGAAAGACTAGCTATGCTCCAGTCACCACTCTCAAAGCTTAATGAAATATTGAGAATAGCTAACTTGGGGATTCAAATACGAGTTTCATCTGGTACAAAGTTAATGGCTACCAGGGATGGAGTTCCTGAATATAGTATAGCTGAGCTTTCAGATGGTGAGAGAAACGCAATACTTATAATTGCAAGTGTCTTAACAGCTCCACAAGATAGCTTGATTTTGCTTGATGAGCCAGAGCGGCACCTTCATAGATCAATTGTTTCCCCACTTATAAGCACGCTCTTGGCAAATAGATCAGATTGTGCATTCGTAATTTCAACTCATGATGTCCTTTTACCTTTAGATCAAGATAATGCATCGGTACTCTTAGTAAGAAATTACAGGCACAATCCTCGCTTTTGGGAGATAGATTACCTACATGACATTGATCAAATTGATGAGGAAATTGCTGAAGCAATTCTGGGCTCAAGAAAGAAAATATTATTTATTGAGGGGGCTCCAACAAGCCTAGATTTGCAGATATATCAAATCTTATTTCCTTCAATATCAATTAAGCCCGTAGGTAGTTGTGTAGATGTTGAACGGATAGTGAAGGGGGTATGCCTATCAGAAGGAGGGCACTGGCTGACCGCTATAGGTTTAATCGATAGAGATAACCGAGATCAGGATGAGTGTGAGATGCTTGCTGCTCAGGGAATCATAGCGATCGAACAATATTCCGTTGAATCGATTTACTATCATCCAGTTGTTATATCGGGGGTATTGAGTCGTGTGTCAGAAATACACGGTTTAGATGCAGCCGCAACAATGGAAGCCCTGACTGAAGCAGCGGTGGGAGCAATCGACGTACACAAAGAGAGAATGGCTGCACGAATTGTAGAGAGGAAGGTTAGGGATCGGCTTCTATTTGAAGCGCCAAACTGGCAAAAAATCAAATCTGGAAACGTTGAGATAGGCTTTTCAACAGCACAAATATATGAAGAAGAAGCCCAATATATCGAAAGCTTGATATTAGAAAAAGATCTCGCAAAGCTGATTTCTAGGTATCCAGTTCGAGAGACACCAGCACTTGAAGCTGTCTCCAGAGCATTGTGTTTTCAGTCGAAGTCTCACTATGAGCAGGCGGTAAGAAAAATGTTGTTAGATAGTGAAGTTGATAGAGCTAATCTACATTCACTTCTTCGGCCCATCAGCGATCGTTTGCTTTGAATATAAAAAAGTTTATTCACATCATTATCTTAAGAACCACTCATTTTCTAGGTTGAACATTTTCGTACAGTTATTGAAAGAACTCCAAGTCATGGCCCTACAGAAACGGTTAATTTCAAAGATAAACATCATTATTATTCGAAAGGTTGTGTTTGTTTATTGGCCAGCTAAAGCAACCATCGGTTATGCTACGGATGCATGAATTAAGTTATCCTCGCGGGGCTGTATATATTTTTGAAAACGCTAAAGCTCGGCGTGTAAAAGTGGGTATGACAATTCTAAGCACGACAAATGTTCTAGATCGACTCAGGGATGTCAATAACATGTGGCTGGGGAGAAAAGTCACTTGTCAGGTTTGTGGAGGTCGACGTTTCATCAACTCCAAAGGGCTTGTTCCTCAACATGCAGTAAGTGGCGTTGGATGTCCCGGGGGCGATAGGCTTCCGATTGAGAGAGATGTAAGGCTTGCTGAAAAGTATCTGGGGGATCTCAAAAAACTTATTAATAAAGTTACTGGTAATGAAAAAGGGTCAGTCTCTAGAAAAATTAATTCTCTTGAGAAGCGAGTTAGTCTTTATAGACATTACATTCAGCCTAAAGGTATGTGGCAATTCAGCACTGCTTATTACACTGAGCGCCCTGAACAGGTTGAGTCAGAGACTCATCAAATACTAGCTGAGAGCCTCGATAAGCTTGCTCCTATTGGAGAAGTATTTTGTTGTTCAGTATCAGAGGCCTCCAGAGCCGTCGAGTTAGCATTGAGTCAGCTTGGTATTTTAGATGCAGCGAAGAAAGAGATAAACAACTTCACCGTATCAAAAGAGCACGGCCAATGTGTAATATGCGGCAATTACTTAACAAATACTGGAGCTTGTACAAAGTGTAGAGAACGCTTTTTAAGCTGAACCAGCCAAATAGTGGCTTACTTTGTTGATGTACTTATTTTGAGTAGGCTGAATAAATAGATGAGCTACCTGTTATGAAACTTGACCCCACGAAACTCTCAACAATTATCGGTTTATCCATAATGACAGCTTCAGAATTAGCAGTCTCATATCAAGTCACAATGAGTGGTATAAATCAGCTAAGCACTCAATCTGTTATCAGTGAGTTGAACAGGACCTCTAATTATTATGGTGACACCCCTAATCTATACGAAAATAAGGTTTATGTCGATCAGACTGAAAGCTTCAGGGCTCACCAAGTTGGAGGCTTTATTACCTTTGATACTGCGGGTACCGTCGCAATACTTGAAAGTGAGGGATGTAGTTCAGTAACTGATGCTGGTTTAACGGAATATATCGTTAATCTGGATGACTTAATCGATAATCCTATCTGCACATTTATTACAAGCTCTCCAGTAGGCCTAAACATAGTATCGGATGGTACTTCAATTCGAGTGACAACTAACAAGCCATATGAGGGAACAATTAAACTAATATTTTTTGAACAACTTATTGATATAGATGTAGAAGTTTGATGTTTGAGATAGGCAAAGAGTATCACCGAAAATCTGAAATCCATGAACGGTTCAAGGGGCAAGCTCAAGGTGGAATTTCAACCCCTAAAGATCATAGATTGCTTTTCATCTTTACATCCGAGGGCGAAGAAAACGGCTACATGGATGAATATCGACCTGACGGTACATTTTGGTATACCGGCGAAGGACAGGTTGGGGATATGCAGATGAAAAGTGGTAATCGAGCAATATTAAAACATAAAGAAGACGGAAAAATCATTTATGCATTCGAGTACACTAGAAAAGCATATGTGAGGTTCTTGGGGCAAGCAGAGTGCTTAGGCTACCACGAAGAAACTAGGCCAGATAAATTTGGCCAGGACAGGATGGCCATAATTTTTCATCTAGATATTGACTCATCTCTTAACGAAATCCCTGGAAAAGCAGTTTCTAAAAAGGAATGGTCTCCAAGCGACCTAAGAGAAAAGTCTATTAAAGAGCTCAGGGAGGCAGCACTTCAAAAGCCATCTAGATCAGCGAGTAAATCAGAAAAGCGGCAATCAGCATATTACCGTGCAAAAGCTTTAAAGCTGTATATTAGTAGAAGGTCAAAAGGCTTCTGTGAAGGGTGTACTATGCCATCTCCTTTCCATACCAAAAAAGGTCCATATATTGAATGTCATCACCTGCATAGGCTCGCTGATGGAGGACCAGATCATCCTATTAACGTCATTGGACTCTGCCCTAATTGTCATAGGAGAGCACACCATGCGAAGGATTTTCGTGAATTTAATGATTCATTGAAATTAGTTGTTAAGAAAATCGAACAAAATATTCTCTAAGATGACAAAAAAAACCATCTAAACCTCCTAAATAAGTATTGATGGTTTAGATGGCCCGTTCGAGTCGGTTATAAAAATACAGGATTAATTTTGTAATATGGTAGAGGTCGTCTGCCACCTTGCTGACTCGTTTCACGAACTTCAATCGCAATCCAGTTATTTTCTATTAATATCTGGCAAGCACCTTCAACCTCTTCTCTGTCTTTTAATCCAAACCAACCTTTGTTATATACATTTTTTGCAGTAAATGGGCTGGGTAAAGCTTTATCTTTGATCTTGCCACACAACTTAATTGCTGCAGCTACTTCAGGCTTTTCAGCTACTGCATATATTTTTCTTGCATGAGTTTCTAAATACTCACACACATTAATAGCAAGTTCAGCTGTGGCTGATTTGATAGAGCCCTTAAACCCCTTATCGATGCAATCTATGCAATGAAATACAAGAGCTAAGGCGGGCATTAAAGAACGGTATTTTCCAAAATGCTCTTGCATTAAAGGATTATCTTCATTAGCAATTTTTTCTGTTTGTAAGCGAGTTAACCATTTGTTAAATACAGATTGTGCCTCTATATCAAAACGAAAATACGGTCTACTTTCATCATCGTCAGCCCATGCTCCAAGGTCTCTAAAATTGATTTCAGAAAGTTTTTCAAGAATGTTCTGTACTTTATCCTTAGCTGCTTTATAAGGTTTTCTATCGACAAGTATCCATGTTTTAGGTAATTCCGGCCATACTGCTAGCTGAAGGCGCTGTAAAAGCCCATCATTATTCCCTTGGGTTGCTTGATACAGGTATCGTTTAAGTTTGTCAGGCTGAATGCCTCCGAGTAAGCTAATACAAATATTGCTTACCTCAGTAAGTCCCCTGGAAATTTTCACGTCGGTGTAACTGCCATTTCCGTTCCAGCCTTCTAGAAAATATGCCCTTTCATCTGCATGCTCTTCGCGATCCCATCTTACAAGCAGAGCAGTTAATTCATCTCTAAAAACCAGTAAACCGCGTTCATTTTGCTTCTGAATAAGGGTCATGCCCTGAATGGTGGTTTCATTTGCCTTAAATAGTCGCCTCTTAGGTGGTTCTTGAGACTGTTTATAAATTTCAGCATAATCATGTTTTAATACAGCCATTGCATCAGCATCTACCGTACCGGTGACGCCGTTTCCCTTAGAAAGCTTCTGAATTCTTTTTTCAATATCTTTTATTTCAAATTCCCTCTGTAGTTCTTCAGCCTTATAAAAGCCTTTCTCATTTTCAAATTTTTCACCATGTTTAGCTTGTAGGTTTTCAAGCATCCGCAAGGCTTCTTGCATACTTGGTGTTTTGAGCACAACAGAAGGCTGTCCAATACATGTACCCCATAGATTTGGGATCACCTCCCAATCATCCTCTTGTTTTGGTCTAATGCCGCAGCCGGAACCAATTACTGAACTAAAAATAACTAAGGCTGATATTGTTGAAAAATCTGCAGGCGTCTGCATTCTGTGACTCACATCGACTAACCAATCTTTCAAAGCGTCAGGCATAAGCTCTTCCGTCATGCTCATCACGCTGGGTGTCGTGGTCACTATAGGATTAGGTTCACCCCAGTCCATATAAGGAAATTCATCTGACTTTTCTTTAAAGGAATGCATAACAAATACCCCCTTTTAGAGAGGAATAATCCCTTATAAGAAAATTTTGCTTATAAGCAACTCGAAAAAATGAGCAAAGTAGCTTGTTTATAGCTTTCTTAAACAGGCTTTCATTCATTTCATGAAGAAACATGGTCTGCACAGTTATTTACCTCCTTGATGAGAGGTAGATAAACGAACTTGTTGTTCAACGTAGCTTTCAAGATCGCTTTGACGATACCTAACAGCTCTACTTCCAATTTTAATAAACGGTATTTTTGCTCCTGCCCATCTATCCCTTTCTAAGAATGCTCTACTAACACCTAAATAGTCTGCTGCTTGTTGTGAATTTAAAAGTTGTTCATTTGTCATCTGGTTATCTCCGTGTGAATTAAACTGACGGAAACATCCTCAATCGAAAAACAACTAGATCCAACAGTTATTTTTCAAATCTCTTATAAGGGAATTATTTTTATTTTTGGTTAATTTTTGACCATTTTGAAAATGTTTTTGCGCAAAATGGGATCTACTAGCACAATGCATAATATGCAGTAATTCGACACTAGGAAGAAAATATGGGTATTGGACGTACTATCAGAATTTATTTGGACGATGGTGCGATCACGGGGATAAAGCATGCTGAGATTGTGAATTGGACAGGACAAGCGATTTCATCTCCTAGAACGCAAATTAAAACGCTTC
>NZ_DCSO01000064.1:617-5074 GCF_002325665.1 Methylophaga sp. UBA1464 | reverse complement strand
ATATATTGGAGAAGCTGAAAATGTATACGACAGGCTACAAAACCATGCGCTTAATAAAGACTTCTGGAACGAAATAGTTTTTTTCACGAGCAAAGATGAAAATCTGACTAAGGCTCATGTGAAATACCTCGAATCAAGGTTGCTTAGTCTTGCGAAATCAGCGAATCGATATGTGCTTCAAAATGGAAACGGCCCACAACTGCCAGTTTTACCTCGTGGTGATAGGGATTCGATGGAAGAATTTATCGGTAATTTACGAACACTGCTTGGAGTGGTTGGCCACAAAGTCCTCGAAGCTCCCGCAGGACATGAAAATGAAGCTCAGCAAGTTGTTATTCCCAAGCCTGAGCAAGATATTTTGAATTTAAAACTTAGATTGAATGTTTCTGGAATATTAGCTTTCGCAGAAATTAGTGATGAGGGAATTGTTGTCTTAAAAGGGTCGCAGTTATCCAGTAATACCAGAGAAAGTCTTGGTAATGGCTATAAAAAACTTAGAGATGAGCTAGTTTCTTCGGGAATAATTACTGAACACGGCGGAAAACTAATTTTTACTTCGAATCAACTTTTTACTAGCCCTTCACAAGCTGCGGCAGTCATTGTTGGCTATTCTATTAATGGTCGAAATCACTGGTGTGATGATTCTGGAAGAACACTCAAAAATTTAGAAGAACAAAATGTTTAGGAAAGGATCTTCTAATGAAGGATTCATGATTGTAGATTTGTATTAGCTTGCTTACTTTCCTGAAGGTTTTTTTGGTATTGTTTTTTTGCTTCATTTACTAATTTGCGTAATTTCCCACCCTTATATGCCGCAGCCATAGCCATAAATCCAAAACCAAGAGAGCCAACCATGTTAGCCAAACTAAGCGGAGGGAGTGCTAGATATGCGATGAATGCGAGCATAAAAAACATATCTATGAAGTAGGATCGCATGGCTGCCAATTGGAGAAGCGTGCCATCAGAAGCAATTTCTTCAATTAGTCGTGTTCTCAATTCCTTTTTAGCAATAAACCTACCTCTGAGCTTTTTAAATTGGTTACTCAATAGCTTCTCTATAGGCGGGGAAATATATTTAGCCAATACCGAACCAACAATTCCAATTAGAAGTGAGTAAAAAGCAATATCAAAAGTCATCAGAGATCCCTCTTTTTTGGTTTCCATTCTGGTTATTATTCATGAATGATAAGAGTGAGTCAGTTATTTTTTGCATTGGCTCTCTTAGTCTATCAACATTACTGATTATATAGCCTGCTGTAACATCTCTTGGATCTTTATGATTGACTAATCGTTTCAAAGCATAGGCAGGAATATCGATACTTTCTGCAATCGTAAGGAACGTTCTTCTAAGGTCGTGAAGTGTAAAGTCTACTCCTGACAATTCAGAAACGCGAAGTAAAGACTTACGCGGATCTTGAATGTAACCAGTTTTCGAGTCACTTGGAAATACATAATAACCTTGTCTGGATTCGTATCTTCTTCGAAGTAATGCCTCTAAAAAATCAGATAAGGGGAGCGTGTGAGCTTCTCCATTCTTCGTTTCTTCAATGGTGAATGTCAGGTCTTCAAAATCAATTTGATGCCATTGTAGTTTTGCTGCTTCTGAGCGTCTTAGGCCAGTAAACAACAGAAAATGCAGATAATCTCTGGTTGTTTCATAGTTTAGTTGAAGCGTGGCTTGATACCAGGCCGATAGCTGATGAGCTTTAATAAGCGTTTTACGTCTCTCAACTTTGTACCAGGCTCGAATTTGGCTCAGACGTTCAACCGGATTAACCAAAATGATCGGGTTACCATTCGCATCTTCAAATTTGTTTTTGGCATGGTTGATAAAAGCTTTTAAAACTCTCATAGATCCGTCAGCTCTAGCATGGCTTTTTTTGCCTAACTCTCTATGCCGTTTTTCCACCATATCTTTAGTAATTTCAGCAATGGGTTTTGTCTGCCAATCAGCAAATGATGCATTTATGTGTCGGGTGTAATCATGACTAGTGCTATCACTGAGATCTTTACGAGTGGCTAAGTAATCTCGAAAGACTTCTATCAAGGTAATGGAACGAGCATTCTTTTCTCTTTTTTCTGATAGGGGATCTCTGCCTGTGGCGACTTGCCCTAAAATGTTCATCGCTTGGGTACGTGCTTGTTCAACGGTTAAATTACCGTAGCGACCCAACGTAATGCGTTTAACACGGCCATTAATGCGTTTTTCAACGATGAAGGATTTAGCCCCATTACTGGTAATTCTCAGAGCAAAGCCAGGAATAGAATCGTCTCGATAGAAGCTCTGTGTAGACACTTGACCAGGTTTTGGTGTGGGTGGAAGCGTCTTGTCTACAAATGATTTTGTGATCCTCATGTGTGTCTACATGAGATATTTGTATTTAAAAACAATATGATATGGCTTGTGTATGAAGGTTTTTGCACGTGTTTGAATCCTAGTCTTTGTAAAAAATCCCTTTGGGCCCCATGTAGACACTATGTAGACAGTAGCGCTCAAATAATAGCGATTTTATGCAAAAAATGTCAAACTCGATTACGTGCGAAAATGAGTTAAGTGAATGATATTAAAAGACTATCAAAGAATTTCAAGTTTAGGCCCATAATTCTCATAATCCCTTGGTCCCAGGTTCGAGTCCTGGTGGGCCCACCAATTAAATCAAAGCCTTAGCGTTAATTTTAGCGCTAAGGCTTTTTTATTGATTGGATGCTAATATGGCCGGGCTGGCAAGTGTAGGATTGAGTCGCGGCAAAGCAGATTTGAATAAATTGCTCAGCGTCGAGTGAGGCGCCACCGATAAGGCCTCCGTCAACATCTGCTTGGCAGAAGATTGCTGCAGCATTATGGGCTTTAACGCTACCACCATAAATAATTCGAACAGTTTCACTGCTGGCTACATCATGTCTGGCAATTCGTTGGCGCATAAAGCTGTGTACACTCTGAGCCCATTCCGGGGTAGCGGATTTGCCGGAGCCGATAGCCCAGACAGGTTCATAGGCCAGCACAACATTGGCTAATGCTTTTGGACCTTTATGAGCAATTAAAACATCCAGTAAGCGAGCAATCACTTCTTCTGTTTTGCCTGACTCATAGTCATCTTCGGTTTCGCCAATACAGATAATCGGGGTGAGATCATTGTTGATTGCCTGGGCATACTTTTCAGCGACGATCTGATCTAAAACATACTGATCGAGTTCCAACTTTTCATACAGGCAACGACGTTCCGAGTGGCCAATTAAAACGTAGTGACAACCAAAGCCTTTAATCATTGAAGCCGAAATCTCACCGGTATAAGGCCCTTCATCGTAGGCTGAGACATTTTGGGTGCCCCATTGAAGTCTGGAACCGGACAGGACTTCCTGTGCTTCTCTGAGATACACCGATGGCGGAAACAGAGCGATATCTATTGGTAAAGCGTTCTCACTGCTGGACAGGATGCTGTCGAGCATATGGGCGCTGTGTAAAATATTCTGGAGTAATGTTCGCGGGCTTTCGGTTGGATTGTTCATTTTCCAATTTCCGGCCACCAGTGGTTTACGCATAATGTTTACACCTTAGATAAAACGATTTTGAACAATGGTTCTGTTTACTTTTGCAGATGGTAATCAATCACCCGTTCAACTTCATTTTTTGAGCCGAGAATGACTGGTACACGTTGATGAATACTCTCAGGCTGAATATCCAGAATACGTTGTCGACCCGTTGAGCAAAGACCTCCGGCCTGCTCAATAATAAAGCCAATGGGATTGGCTTCATACATCAACCGCAATTTGCCGCCTTTATCTGGCTCACGCTGATCAAGCGGGTAAAGGAAGATGCCGCCACGGGTCAGAATTCGATAAGCCTCAGCGACCATGGAAGCGACCCAGCGCATATTAAAATCCTTGCCGCGGGGACCTTGCCGGCCTTGCATGCATTCATCAATGTAACGTTGCACAGATGCTTCCCAGAAACGCTGGTTGGACATATTGATGGCAAATTCCTGCGAATCTTCGGGAATGGTCATATTGCGATGGGTCAGCACGAATTCCCCGATATCCGGATCCAGCGTAAAGCCATTAACGCCATGTCCAGTAGTCAGAATCATCAGGGTTGAAGGACCATATAATACAAAACCCGCACACACCTGCTGGCTGCCTGATTGGAGAAAATCTTCCAGGCTGGCATTACAGCCTTCGCGACCCTTTAATATTGAAAAGATAGTGCCCACTGTCAGGTTGATATCAATATTCGAGGATCCATCCAACGGATCAAACAGAGCAAGATATTTTCCCTTGGGGAAATGCCCGGGTATGGCAATCGGCTCATCGATTTCTTCAGAGACCATGCCACTCAGGTGGCCGGTCCACTCCAGCGCATCAACCATGATGTCGTTGGTAATAATGTCCAATTGTTTTTGAGTTTCACCTTGCACATTTTCACTCTCGGCACTGCCAAGCTGACCCGTCATTGCACCACG
>NZ_DCSO01000064.1:0-424 GCF_002325665.1 Methylophaga sp. UBA1464 | reverse complement strand
ATAAATTGGGTCAAGCTGATATGTGGCTTCATGGTTGTTATCCTTAAAAAACGGTTACGCCATTTACTGCCAATGCCAAAGTAAAAAGGCAGAGATTTGTTACCGAGAGAAATCAGATACCTTTTGGGGAAAGCTCTCCGGAGGCATAACGTTTCACCATTTTTTCCAGTGAAATCACTTTGATTTTGCTGGCATGCCCGGCACTACCGAAAGCTTCATAGCGGGATTGGCAGATAGCCTGCATTGCCGTGGTAGCGGCTTTATAGAATTTACGGGGGTCAAAATCGCTGGCATGTTCCGGCTGGCCCAGATACTGTCGAATTGCACCAGTGGTGGCCATACGTAAATCGGTATCAATATTGACTTTGCGTACGCCAAATTTAATGCCTGAGACGATCTCTTCAACCGGCACACCATAGGTTTG
>NZ_DCSO01000028.1:4522-5163 GCF_002325665.1 Methylophaga sp. UBA1464 | reverse complement strand
GGTAACGACTTCTATCACGAAATGACCGATTCAAACGTAATCGACAAAGTATCACTGGTTTACGGTCAGATGAATGAGCCACCAGGTAACCGTCTGCGTGTAGCGTTGACTGGTTTGACCATGGCGGAATTCTTCCGTGATGAAGGCCGTGATGTATTGTTCTTCGTTGATAATATTTACCGTTACACATTGGCCGGTACTGAAGTATCCGCCCTGTTAGGCCGTATGCCTTCAGCGGTAGGTTATCAGCCAACACTGGCCGAAGAAATGGGTGTTTTGCAAGAACGTATTACCTCAACCAAAACCGGTTCTATCACGTCTATACAAGCGGTATACGTACCTGCGGATGACTTGACTGATCCATCTCCTGCAACCACCTTCGCTCACTTGGATGCGACCGTTGTATTGTCACGTTCAATTGCCGAATTGGGTATTTACCCTGCGATTGACCCGCTGGATTCAACGTCACGTCAGCTGGATCCATTGGTTGTTGGTAACGATCATTATGATATTGCTCGTGGTGTTCAAAACACCCTGCAACGTTATAAAGAACTGAAAGATATCATCGCGATCCTGGGTATGGATGAATTGTCTGAAGAAGACAAATTGTCTGTATCACGCGCTCGTAAAATTCAGCGTTT
>NZ_DCSO01000028.1:3697-4431 GCF_002325665.1 Methylophaga sp. UBA1464 | reverse complement strand
CGCGCTCGTAAAATTCAGCGTTTCATGTCACAGCCATTCTTCGTTGCTGAAGTATTCACCGGTGCACCTGGTAAATACGTTTCACTGAAAGATACTCTGGCTGGTTTCCGTGGCATTCTGGATGGTGAATATGATTCACTGCCAGAACAAGCGTTCTACATGGTTGGCACCATTGATGAAGCGATTGAGAAAGCCAAAAAGTACTAATCTCTTGGGAGGTAGCTGATGGCTATGACAATTCATGTTGACATCGTAAGTGCTGAAGAATCCATTTATTCTGGATTGGTAGAAGCGGTAATTGCCTCGGCACAAGAGGGTGAGGTGGGTATTTACCCACGTCACGCTCCATTGCTGACACGGTTAAAAGCCGGTGAAGTGCGGTTATTAAAAGACGGTAAGGAAGAGCAGTTTTATATTTCCGGTGGTGTGCTGGAAGTTCAACCTCATATCGTCACTATTCTGGCCGATACCGCATTACGCGCAGATGATGTAAATGAAGCCGCTGCTTTGGAAGCCAAAGCCGCAGCCGAAAAAGCGCTCAACGATAAATCAGCCAAAATGGACTTTGCGGAAGCACAAGTTCAACTGGCAGAAGCGATGGCACAGTTACGCGCCATTGAAAGAGCACGTAAAACACGTAAGCATTAATCACGAAAGTGATGACCCAGAAAAGGCTGTCTTCGGACGGCCTTTTTTGTTTGCAGGTCTTTGCTAAACTACAAAGCTGTTACAAG
>NZ_DCSO01000028.1:3215-3658 GCF_002325665.1 Methylophaga sp. UBA1464 | reverse complement strand
ATGTCTCTGGCTATTATTATTCTCGCTGCCGGTAAAGGCACCCGCATGAAATCCGCCAAACCCAAGGTGATGCACACTCTGGCAGGCAAACCCATGTTACAACACGTTATTGATACCGCTAAACAGCTTTCTCCAAGCCAGTTAGCCGTGGTCTGTGGTAATGGTGCTGACGAAGTCGTGCCGTACCTGCAAAATCAGCAAATCGATGTTGTGATGCAGCATGAACAGAAAGGTACCGGTCACGCAGTAGAGCAGGCCAAAACCAGTTTTGCTAACAGTGAACAGGTCTTAGTGTTATACGGCGATGTGCCGCTAATCACAACGGATACGCTGCAGGATTTGATTGAATCAGGCGACAACAACAGCCTGAAAGTACTGACAGCAATATTGGAGGATCCCACCGGCTATGGCCGTATTGTGCGTGATTATGACGACAATATGCT
>NZ_DCSO01000028.1:2507-3111 GCF_002325665.1 Methylophaga sp. UBA1464 | reverse complement strand
AAGAAAAAGATGCCGATGAAGAAACCAAACTCATCAATGAAATCAACACCGGCATTATGTGCATCCCGGCTAAATGGCTCACAGAAGCCTTGTCCCAGCTTGATAACAACAATGCCCAGGGCGAATATTATCTGACCGACTTGATTGCCAAAGCCGTTAATCAGGGTATCGAAATCAACTCCGTCACCTGCGAAGATGAAATGGAAGTGGCTGGCATCAATAACCGCGTGCAGCTGGCTGAGGTAG
Source organism: Methylophaga sp. UBA1464 (assembly GCF_002325665.1). Classification (NCBI taxonomy): domain Bacteria; kingdom Pseudomonadati; phylum Pseudomonadota; class Gammaproteobacteria; order Thiotrichales; family Piscirickettsiaceae; genus Methylophaga; species Methylophaga sp. UBA1464. Next base: position 2,865 of record NZ_DCSO01000028.1, on the reverse strand, counting down.
AAAGTTACTATCAGCAACTCAAAGCAACAGAGTCAATGATGTCAGGTGTCACTTTCCGTGATCCGGCAAGAGTCGATATACGTGGTGATATAAAAGCAGGGCAGGATATTACCATCGATATCAACGTCATCTTCGAAGGCAATAACACCATAGCCGACAATGTCAGCATCGGTGCCAACTGCATTCTTATTAATAGCATCATCCATGAAGGAGCAGAAATCCTGCCTAACAGTATTATTGAAAACGCCGAAGTGGGTGCTAACTGCTCAGTAGGACCCTTTGCCAGACTGCGCCCAGGCACTAAGCTCGCCGCCAAAGCCAAAGTCGGTAACTTCGTAGAAGTCAAAAATGCCAACAG
>NZ_DCSO01000028.1:814-2320 GCF_002325665.1 Methylophaga sp. UBA1464 | reverse complement strand
TGTAATTATGATGGGGCGAATAAACATCGTACGGTGATTGGCGATCGGGTGTTTGTTGGTTCGGATACGCAGTTGGTTGCACCGGTTACTGTTGAGGATGGGGCTACTATTGGGGCTGGGTCTACTATTCGGAAGACGGCTCCTGCTGATGCGTTGACGTTGACTAAGTCGGAGCAGAAGACGGTTAAGGGGTGGCAGAGGCCGGTTAAAAATAAGCAGCCATTTAAGTAAAAATCTTATGCAGCGAGTTCGTCATTAACCCTCTCGAATGGTTGTTTGAAGGGAGATGGATGCTCAAGGCACACTTGCAAAATGTTATGTGCAACAACGCTAGGTTTACAGATAACTTGAGTGTGAATAATCCCGTCAGAAATATCACCTGGGTAATGTGGATCATTTCCGCTTCTATAAAACATATAACCAAAATGGTAGTGAAATAGATTGAGAGCTTTTGATTGCTGCATAAAAGCTTCTCTCATAGGCGAGTTTACAAATGGCATTTTCCAACTAGGTTTGTACTTACCTTGCAGGTCATGAGGTGGTCTATGGCCATTTTTGATTGGTAAAATGAAATTTTTGAATAATGTCTTTGAGACATTTTCATCCATGGACTTTAGCTCAATTAATGATTTTTTTGTGAAATTAACTAAATGCTGGGCTACTGAGCTTGAATCCATTTGTAAAACTCTTCTTCCGTTGATATGTCATCAGGTAATGAAATAAAAGTGGAATCAACACTATCAAGCACTGTTGATAATTGAGTATCTTGAATTTCACTAATTTGCTTGATAAAGAAATTGCGCATTTGATCATGACTAATTTCAGCGCCATCAACTTGCTCAGTTTCTTCATTATAGTGCTCTCTCCATGGTGCTTCTTGATGAGTTTGGTTTCGTAAAAACCAAGCTCCTTTGTTACCCCATTTATCAAGAACAAAATCAATAATATCTAAGACCATTTTAGGGAGAGATCCTAAGTCTACAGGTTGATAACTACCACCGGGAATGTAGGCGGAACCATAAATTTTATATGTGTGATAGAGGGAAGGAACCACGGGGCCATGATCCCACGCTTCAATTCTATCAATAAACATAGGCTCACCCGTCGCCGCTAAGTAATAGCCTTGGCAATAGTAAGCAAGTTTCTGTAATTTGAGATTCGAAACCGAAATATTTCGCTCTGAAGATTTCTGCAAGAGAGCAGAAGATATTGTAGTTGGGTTTAACATCCATTCTCCCCAAATGATGATTTATTCATCATACAGCCGGAAATTATACCGGAAATAATCTGAATTCAACAACTTATGTGCCTTTAAACATTCTGAGCATTAGTACATGTCTAAAAAATTGGACTTTATGATAAAGGCTCAAGTTCGTTCCTGACCTATTTATCCCTAAACTCAAATTCCACTACTAACTCCATAAAGCAAGCCCGATAGGTTAGATTGAGGAGCGAACCCCAACGTTAAATTTAATATCTCAAATCACATACATCGGTAACAGTTTA
>NZ_DCSO01000028.1:522-655 GCF_002325665.1 Methylophaga sp. UBA1464 | reverse complement strand
AACAGTTTAATTCAACTACATGGCTTACACCCGGATCGCCCAATAACTTGTATTTTGACATCCAATTTAGCAATTTCGGACTAAAGCCCGAGTTCATTTCTTTTGTTTGCCCAAAAGAAACGAACCAAAGAAA
>NZ_DCSO01000028.1:0-318 GCF_002325665.1 Methylophaga sp. UBA1464 | reverse complement strand
TTGTTCCAGACAAATTTGTCGCTGTGCTCAAACACTCGATCACTTCATCCATAAAACAAGGTTAATTTTTGGCGGCAATAGACGGGATGAATGCGGTCGGTAGGTTGGCGCTGAGCTTGCGAAGCCCAACATAACACTCTTGTAAAGATTGTTGGGCTTCATTGCATTTAGCCCAACCTAAAGCCACTCCCTAATCCCCTTTTGTGTTGACGAGTAGCGGCTTTTTGTCAGGATGAGAGACTTACCTGTCTGAGCGAAGCGAGTTTGGTGAGTCTCCCTGACAAAAAACGCAACGCAGTGGAGCCGCAGGCCAACACA
>NZ_DCSO01000109.1:77416-78404 GCF_002325665.1 Methylophaga sp. UBA1464 | reverse complement strand
ATAGACCCCGTACATATTCACGCCAGCCGAGGATTTGCCGGATAATACCTTCCACCGCATTTAATGGTGCTTTATCGTTGGTGTGCGCCTTTTCAGCCGCTGCAATCACTTCTGCAGGAGAGAGTAGTTTGAGATTCAGGCAGCTTGATAAGCGTGAATGATAAAGCCACGGTTCATCGGTCCACATCGCATCCTGATAGTCGCCAAAATGTGGCAGCCGATTTTGAATAAAATCTTTTAATGCCGCTAACGCTTGTTCACGGCTGACCGGCCAGTTAAAGCTTTCAATATTGCCGTAGAGATCCGGCAGAAAGTTTTCAACATCCGCTATAACTTGTTTCGTGATGTCATCCGCCTCAAACAATAAAGGCGAAGGCAATTTGGATGGGCCTTTTTTGCCAAAGCTTTTGCGGTTGTCCTTATCAAAATTCCACTGATCTCCAAGCGGCTGGTCATCTTCCATCAGAATTTGCCGACTTCTACGCAGTTGCCGATACCAAAATTCCATTCGCGGTTGTTTGCGATTGGCTAACCAGGCTTTGAATTCACCTTTCTCACTGATGAAATGCTGATCGGCCAGCCATTCAATCTCAATATCAAATTCATTGGCGCATTGCTGTATTTCATTCATAACCCTGACATCACCAGGTAATACGCAGCGAATTTTTTCAAATGAATCCTGTTTTAACGTGGATGATAAAGCGTCACGGAAACTGGATTTTTTATCATTTAACGTCCAATAAATCAGCGGATAGTTATTCGTTTTGAGTTGCTCAGCAAAATGGCGCATCGCCGATAAAAATAAAACCGTGCGCTGTTTACTCGATAAATATTCTGTGGACTCAGCCGACACTTCCGCCATCCACAACCTATCATGCTGTTGATCAAAGTCATCGAACAGCAGACTGCTGGCATCAAGTTGATCACCAAGAATAATATTAAGATAGTGCAACTTAGCCATTTAACGTTGAAAGCGCCGCCAGCCATA
>NZ_DCSO01000109.1:76410-77278 GCF_002325665.1 Methylophaga sp. UBA1464 | reverse complement strand
ACGGCAGAGTAGATCTCGCGTAGTTGCTGCCGTTCATATAAGTGCAGACCGATAAATGATAATGCGGCCAGCCATAACCAATAATGTGTTGGAGATAACAACCAGCACCAGGCCCATAACATGGTGGACACACTGACTATCACGACATGACGTGGCAGATCGTAAATGCTGCTGACATACCAGAGCAGTCCGCCGAGGAAGGTGAAAATCAGTGCGGCATAACTCAGCAGCCAGTCAAAAGCATACAAAAATCCCAGCCAGCTCATAATGGCCAGCCCAAAGAAAGGCAGCAATCCGGCGTAGCCTAAAATCCGATGCCTGGTGGTGATCATGAAGCCTCCTCTGCAGGTAAATGTAAGGTTTCAATCAATAATTGTTTGGGACGAAGTTTTAACAAAAAGCGTAGCTGGATTTTGTAGGCATCCAGATCAAAATATTGTGGTTCAGCATATTGCTGCTGTAATCGTTCAAAGGCATCGTGTTGGTTTTTTACGATGCCGAGATAAAGCCATTGATCGACCAGATGAAAATGTGCCGCTTCATAATCGCCATCAGACGGCAGTTCGGTAATCACTATTGGGCCTTTCCATGGCCAGGCCTGATTTTTAATACCCGATAACGCAGTTTGCAAACGCAGGTTGTAGCGTATTGACGGTTCTTCACCACAGCAGGCACCCAGACATTTTTTTAACTGATAACCGAAACAGCCGTTTTTGGTTTTTTCCAGCCCGCATAGTTTCTGACACAGCTGATGTTCATTAATTAGATCGAGCAGTTTTTTTTCCGCTTGTTTTTGGCTACGGAATAATCCATAACGCTGACTGATATTTGGCGATTGATGTAAGTCGGCCATCTCGACACTGGTGCG
>NZ_DCSO01000109.1:72486-76315 GCF_002325665.1 Methylophaga sp. UBA1464 | reverse complement strand
CATTTGGTACAGCCGTTTGGCTTTGGTCTGTCGCCGGTTATAGCGTGGCGTTTGGCTTTTGATTAACTGATTTTCCAGTAACTGCGCGCCAAAGTCGGAAGGCGTTTCAATAAAGTCGATGTGTTGCAGTTGTTGTTGCATCTCGCTGTTGCGCTGTTTGCCATTTATGACAAAGTGACTCAAAACACGTTGTTTGATATTGACGGATTTACCTATATAAAGAAGTACGCCTTGTTCATCAAAGAACTGATATACACCAGGCCGTTCGGGCAGTTTATTAATTTCATTAATATCGAGATGACTGGGCAGTCGGGTTTGTTGGGACAGCTGCTGACAGGCTTGCTGAATGGTTGATTCATCAAAGTCATGTTGGGTCTGCTGGAATAATTCAAGAATGACCTGTGCATCATCCATTGCCCGATGGCGTTGATTAATAGTCAAACCGAGGCGGGAGACAATGGCATCAATGCCATGACGACGCTGTTCCGGGTAAAGCAGTCGACTGATTTTAACCGAACATAATGTTTTGGCTGAAAAGGTAATACCTATGCGGCGAAAGGATTCTCGAATAAAGCCATAATCAAAGCGCACATGATGGGCAACAAATACTTTGTCCGCTAAACGTTGGTGCAATTCTTCAGCAATGTCGGCAAAGGACGGTTGGTTTGCCACCATTGAATCGGTAATGCCGGTTAATTTGCTGATCCATGGTGGAATACTGATACCGGGATTGATTAAGGTTTGCCAGCGATCGGTTTCCACACCATCGGTGATTTCTATCAGGGCAACCTCAGTGAGCCGATCACGTAATGCATTGCCACCGGTTGTTTCGCAGTCAAGCAATACCAATTTTTCCGNNGAAAACCCAGTAGCGGTTTCATGGATGAATCGCTGATTTACGGTTACGGCGACAGCGTTCGGAACAGTACAAAACCTGCTCCCAACAGTCACGCCATTTTTTTCGCCAGCTGAACGGACGGTTGCAGACCATACAAAATTTGGATGGTAAGTTTGGTTTGAAATGCACCATTACAATCACAATTTAATTGAGTGTAATGATCATCCTGCGGTTGTCGTGAAATTACCGTGAATTGAAATTGTTATAAATTGTAAATTTACTCTGGCACTTTAATCATGTGCTCGCGGTAATGCTGCAGTTCGCGGATGGAGTCCTTGATATCGTCCATTGCCAGATGTGATGATTTTTTCTTGAAGGCTTTTTCAACTTTGGGGGCCCAGCGACGCGCTATTTCCTTGAAACTGCTGACATCCAGATTACGATAATGGAAATAGGCTTCCAGATCGGGCATCAACCTCGCCATAAATCGACGATCCTGACAGATACTGTTACCGCACATGGGTGATGTACCGGCGGGTACATATTTTTTTAGAAATTCCAATGTTTCCTGTTCGGCCTGCTCAACAGTGACAACACTATTACGCACCCGTTCAGTGAGGCCGGAGCCACCATGTTGTCTGGTATTCCACTCATCCATCCCTGCGAGAATCGAATCTGGCTGATGAATTGCGAGAATGGGCCCTTCTGCCAGGATGTTGAGCTCGCCGTCAGTGACAATGGTGGCGATTTCGATAATATAGTCGTTATTGGTGTCGAGACCGGTCATCTCCAGGTCAATCCAGATCAGGTTATGTTTGCTTTTGGCCATGGGCTCCATCTTTTTATTACTACAGATTTAGGTGAACTATGTTGCCATTAATTGTATCAAAGGCTAATGTACGCAACACATTATAGGATTCTAACTGGTTTAAAAAATTATGAATGAATTTAGCTGGATATTTTTAATTGCTCTCGCCCTGATGACGGGGATTGAGATCTGGTTGTCATTGCGTCAACGTCGCCATGTGCTGGCGAATCGCGATGAAGTGCCTGCCGCATTTCGTGAGCAGATTGGTCTTGCCGCACACCAGAAAGCCGCTGACTATACCGCTGCCAAAGGGGCTCAAATGCGCCGCGAAAGTTTATTTGGAGCTGTAGTGTTAATCCTCTGGACCCTGGGCGGTGGTTTGGCATTATTGTCCGGGGCATGGGAAAGTTTAGGCTGGTCAGCGATGACCACTGGTGTCGTGTTGATTTTGAGCTTTTTGCTGATTGGCTCAATACTTGAACTGCCTTTATCCTGGTATCGCACCTTTGTGATGGAAGAAAAATTCGGATTTAACCGCAACACGCCAGCCTTGTTTATGGGGGACTTTGCCAAACAGTTACTGTTGATGCTGGTATTAGGTGCGCCAATTGCCTGGGTGACTTTATGGCTGATGAACAGCACCGGTGATTTCTGGTGGTTATATTTATGGGCAGCCTGGATGGTTTTTGCCGTGGTAATGATGTGGGCTTATCCTGCGTTTATCGCACCATTGTTTAACAAGTTCACGCCGTTAGATGATGCCAACCTGAAACAAAAGGTTGAGAGTTTATTGCAACGTTGTGGTTTTAAGAGCCAGGGCATTTATGTGATGGACGGTTCGCGCCGCAGTGGACATGGCAATGCCTATTTCACTGGCTTGGGTAATAACAAACGCATCGTGTTTTTTGATACGTTGTTGAATACCCTGAACGAAGATCAGATTGAAGCGGTATTGGCCCATGAGTTGGGACATTTTCGTCGCAAGCATGTTATAAAAAATATGCTGATGATGGCTGTGATGAGCCTAGTTGGTCTGGCGTTGTTAGGTTGGGCTTCAACTCAAACCTGGTTCTACTCCGGTCTGGGCGTGGAAACACAAAATAATGCGATTGCATTGATTCTGTTTATGCTGGTGATTCCGGTATTCAGTTTCTTCCTGCATCCTTTAATGACATCTATGTCTCGCAAATATGAATTTGAAGCGGATGCCTATGCTGCTTCGGTTTCCAGTGCGGATGATTTGATTACCGCACTGGTGGCTTTGTATAAAGAAAATGCCAGTACGCTGACACCGGATCCATTGGTTTCAGCTATTTATGACTCGCATCCACCGGCATCACTGCGTATTGCCGCGTTGCAGACTCGAGTCGCCGGATAGATGCGTTATTTAGTGACTTTGATTTTTCTGTGTGTCAGCGCAACGGCGCTGGCACAGGGAAAACAATTACACGATGCCAATTGTATGCAATGTCACGCGTCTTTGGCAGATGGCCAACCCAATTCAATCTATAGTCGATCGAATAGAGGGGTTAAAACACTGGATGGGCTGGAAAAACGGGTGGCAAATTGTGCGATTGCCGCCGATGTGAACTGGACCCCTGCTCAACAAAAGCAAGTTGTAGAGTATCTCAACAGTCAGTTTTACAAATTCTGATTAACGCAACGTAAGACAATTTCTGCCAGCGGCTTTTGATTCATATAAAGCGACATCGGCACGCTCGATAATATTCAATGAGGTATCACCAGGCTGATACTGACTCAACCCTACAGAAACAGTGACCATACCAATTGTTTCATCACTGTCTTTTTTCTTCAGATTACTGCTCGCCAGCTGTTGGCGAATCCTATCGGCAATTTGCACGGCTTTATGTGAAGGGGTGTCGATAAAAATTAATGCCATCTCTTCTCCGCCAAAACGTGCTGCGATATGCGGTTTGTCTTCACAATGTTTTTTCAATATGCTGGCAAAAAACTGTAAGACTTTATCGCCGAGCAAGTGGCCGAATCTATCATTGACCTGTTTGAAATGATCGATATCAAATAAGGCGAGGGTGAATGTCGTTTCACTGTGCAGGCACAACTCACTTAATTCTTTATTCAGACAGGCACGATTCACCAGACCTGTTAAGCCATCAGTCTTCGCCTGCTCTTTAACGGCCTGTAATTCTTTCCTCAATTTAATA
>NZ_DCSO01000109.1:71352-72400 GCF_002325665.1 Methylophaga sp. UBA1464 | reverse complement strand
ATTCTTTCCTCAATTTAATAATTTCCTGACTGGTTTGCGCCAGTTCTTGTTTTAATTCGCTGCTTGACTGTCCCATTTTTCGTGTGTTGACAAGAATTTCAGCCAGTACTCCTTTAATCTCGGACAGATCTTGTGATTGTTCCAGTTTATTTTGTTGAAGTGCTAAATCTTCAGAAAAATCATCTGCAGCCAGTTCAACCCGATTAATTTGATTCATCGTGTTGTCGACGACCAGCCGGAGTCCATTATTGGTTGCCTCAAGCCTTTCTGGCATACCCATTAAAACGTACTTTTCATAAAGCTGTTGAGTCAGTTCCGGGGTGATTTTCTCCTGTTGTTGCAATCGACTGTCAATGGCTTTCTTTAATGCCTGATTGGTCCCTGCCACATATTCGTACCAGACGGCGTAATTAACCGGGTTAACAGGTGTTTGGTGCTGATTGATAAAGGGTAGTGCACGGCGCAGGTTTTCAGAGGCCTGATGAAAAGGTTCAGTGTAAACGGGAGGGAATGAGGATGGCGTTGACACAAAATATCCTTACTTAGTGAAGGTTGTCCAAGTTAATCCAGCTTAAATTAAAACCGTATCAATCATTTAACTATTTGAGATGAATTAGCCACAGGGCTGGTAGGGAATAATAAACAAACTATTGTAAAAAACAAAGCAAACTATTATGCAGTGACAAATAACAGAACAAAGTTGGAATGAGGCATGACAAACTTTTCCTCGTAATAAATTCAATTAAAAACCAGTTCTGATTAATGAAGATAGAATGATCACAATATGACCATTACGGCAGAAAACAAGCCGCAGATGATGTCGGGAACTGGTTAATGGATCTGCATGATAACCTGTTAAGGTAGATAATCAACCAAAGCTGACACATCCCGAAACAGTCAGACATATGAGTCAGATGCGGGTTAGTTTTCGTCCAGCAATCTGACGGCCAATACATCGCAACGGGCATGATGCAGAATAGCGTTGGCTGTTGAACCTAGCAGCATTTTAATTCCTTTGCGACCATGAGATCCCACGACGATCAGATCG
>NZ_DCSO01000109.1:70424-71299 GCF_002325665.1 Methylophaga sp. UBA1464 | reverse complement strand
TCCCACGACGATCAGATCGACATTATTTTCTTCGGCAATACGCACAATGTCTCGTCCCGGACTGCCATATTCAATCCATTGATTGTTGGGGGCGATCTCAAATTTTTGTCCCAAAGCGGATAATTGTTTTTTACCGGCATCGAGTAATGCTTCGCGCATATCCGCATCAACGCTGATCATTGGCTCATAGGCAAAATCGGTGAGTGGGAAATCTTCAACAATATGACATAAGCTCAAACGGGTATTGTTAGCGGCTGCCAGTGCCTTGGCGCGATGAATCACCATGTCGGTATGGTTGGAAAAATCAGCTGCAATCAAAATATGTTGATAAAGGGCCATTGGTATTTCTCCTAAAAGATGCATAAGGCAGGACAGGGCCTGCCTTATCAGTTTTATTTTTCACTTTCCAGAAAACGTTCAGCATCCAGTGCTGCCATACAGCCAGCGCCAGCAGAAGTAATTGCCTGACGATAAATAGGGTCCGAAACGTCACCTGCAGCAAATACACCAGGAATACTGGTTTGAGTGCCTTTTTTGAGAATTATGTAGTCATGCTGCATTTCCAGCTGACCTTTAAACATAGAGGTATTCGGCTGATGACCAATGGCAATAAAGACACCTTGAACGGCAATTTCCTGTGTTTTTTCAGACTCGGTACTTTTAACTCGAATGCCAGTCACACCGGCATCGTCACCTAAAACTTCATCAAGTGTGTGATTCCAGAGAATTTCCACATTACCTGTTTCGGCCTTTTTCAGTAACTGATTACTGAGGATCTTTTCACTGCGGAAGCTGTCACGACGATGGATTACAGTGACTTTTGAAGCGATGTTCGATAAATACAATGCTTCTTCTACGGCGGTATTACCACCACC
>NZ_DCSO01000109.1:52248-70329 GCF_002325665.1 Methylophaga sp. UBA1464 | reverse complement strand
ACCGATAACGGCGACGGGCTGATTTTTATAGAAAAAACCATCACAGGTAGCACAGGCAGAGACACCGCGGCCTTTAAAGGCTTCTTCAGAATCCATGCCCAGATATTTTGCTGAAGCACCAGTGGCAATAATCAATGCATCGGCCGTATATTCACCGGCGTCGCCGATTAATTTGAATGGGCGCTGGCTTAAATCAGCTGTATGGATATGATCAAAAATAATGTCGGTGCCAAAACGTTCTGCATGTTTCTGCATACGTTGCATCAACTCCGGCCCTTGCACACCATCAGCATCACCAGGCCAGTTATCGACATCAGTCGTTGTCGTTAATTGACCACCTTGTTCAATACCAGTGATTAATACAGGATCTAAAGCAGCACGAGCAGCATAAACCGCGGCTGTATAACCAGCTGGGCCTGAACCCAGAATCAGTAGTCGGCAGTGTTTGCTGTCCGCCATAAGTGTATCTCCCAGTATCGAATAAAAAACGAATAGATTAGAGTACTCATTGCTTTGCCTTTGGACAAGCATCAGCTGCTAAAACCTGTGTTAGAATTTGCGCTTAATCAATTGGCTTCATTGGAATTATCACATTGGCACAAGCGACACGGGCAAACGACAAAAATAAACAGGATGTCACCGCTGGCGCAGTCGGATTCAGACTTCGTGAAGCGGCACTGATTCTGGCGCTCGCATTAGCGGCTTATTTATTACTGTCTTTAGTAACCTACGAACCTACCGACCCCGGCTGGTCAACCACCGGAACAGATGATCTGATTGCCAATCGCGGTGGTATTGTCGGCGCATGGCTTGCAGATGCTTTGTTATACGGATTTGGCTTTCCTGCCTATCTGGCTCCGTTAATGTTGGGATTCAGTGGATGGCTTTTATTCAGTTGGGGTAAACGTGCTGATGGTGACGATGCCTTGCATTTCTGGGTGTTGAAATCCGTTGGTCTGGTCATGGCATTGGCTGCGGCCAGTGGTTTGTCTTCCCTGAGCTTGATGGATTACGCTGAGTTATTGCCTTTGGGGTCTGGCGGAGTATTGGGGGAAGTAGTAGGCCATGGTTTTGAATCGGTATTTGGTGCTTCCGGTACCAGTTTATTACTATTAGCCTTGTTGTTGACGGGGGTAACATTATTCACTGGCCTGTCCTGGCTGATGGTGATTGATCGTCTCGGTGCAATCGCGATGGTGGTACTGATTCATATTGCTCGCTGGAGCCGTGAATTAAAAGAAAATCTGCAGGTGCGTCGCACCCGCCAGCAACGTGAAGAAAGCTTTATTGCGCAGAAAGAAAAAATGCAGCACAAAGCCAAGGTGAGAGTAGAACCTCAGCTACAGGTTAAAGAATTAAGCAAACGCGAAGAAAAAGAGCGGCAACAGCCGTTATTTGAAACTGCTGATGCTCCGGGTATGCCCACCTTGTCTTTACTGGATTTGCCCAAAGCTGTGGCTGCCGGTTACAGCGAAGAAGTATTGCAAGCCTTGTCACGTCTGGTGGAGCTGAAGTTAAAAGATTTCGGCGTAGAAGTTCAGGTCGTTGAAGTTCAGCCGGGACCGGTGGTGACCCGGTTTGAATTACAACCGGCAGCCGGTATTAAAGTCAGTCGTATCAGTGGTCTGGCAAAAGATCTGGCCAGAGCATTATCTATCAGCAGTGTGCGTATCGTTGAGGTTATTCCGGGTAAACCGGTGGTCGGACTGGAAATTCCCAATGAAATTCGCGAAGTGGTTCGCTTACGCGAAATTCTGGCCTGTAGTGATTATGAAAACAGCAAATCACCATTAGTGATGGCTTTGGGCAAAGATATTGCGGGTAGACCTGTCGTTGCGAATCTTGAAAAAATGCCGCATTTATTAGTGGCAGGTACGACTGGCTCCGGTAAGTCTGTTGCAGTTAATGCGATGATTTTGAGCCTGTTATACAAAGCCACACCTAAAGAGGTTCGCCTGATCATGGTCGATCCGAAGATGCTGGAATTATCGATTTACGAGGATATTCCGCATTTGTTGACACCTGTTGTGACCGATATGAAAGAAGCCGCCAATGCATTGCGTTGGTGTGTTGCGGAAATGGAACGCCGTTATCCTCTAATGGCCGCCCTGGGTGTTCGGAATATCGCTGGCTATAACAAAAAAGTTCAGGATGCCATTGATAGTGGTGAACCGATTCCGGATCCCATGGCAGAAGTATTGCCCGGTGAACCCATCCCAACGCTTGAGACGTTACCGTTTATCGTGGTTATTATTGACGAATTAGCCGATATGATGATGGTGGTGGGCAAGCAGGTTGAAGAACTGATTGCCCGTCTGGCGCAAAAAGCACGTGCTGCCGGAATCCATTTGATTCTGGCAACGCAAAGACCTTCGGTAGATGTTATTACCGGATTGATTAAAGCCAATATTCCGACCCGAATGGCGTTTCAGGTGTCATCACGTATCGATTCGCGGACCATTCTGGATCAGATGGGCGCCGAGCAATTATTGGGACAGGGCGATATGCTGTATTTACCGCCTGGCAGTGGCTTGCCGGAGCGGGTGCACGGTGCCTTTGTAGACGATCATGAAGTACATGCGGTGGTCGATTTCCTGAAAACGCAGGGTGGTCCGAATTATCTGGAAGAGATTACGCAGGACAATACCGATGATGGCGACAGTGCAGGCGTTGGTGACGCCAGCGATGGTGAAACCGACCCCCTTTACGATCAAGCTGTGCAAATTGTTACCGAAAGCCGCCGTGCCTCTGTTTCCGGTGTGCAGCGTCGATTGAAAATCGGTTATAACCGCGCTGCACGAATTGTTGAAGCGATGGAAGCTGCCGGAGTGGTTTCTGCGATGCAAACTAACGGTAGTCGAGAAGTATTGGCGCCACCGCCACGCAATTAGTTGCTGCATTAAGTGTCCAAGGGATTGTCGTGAAACAATTTGGAGTAAAAATAATGATAAAACGCTGTGCAACACAGTGGTTGCTGCTTGGAGGGTTAATTCTGCCGACATTGGCGTTTGCAGAATCAGCTATCGATAAGCTTAATGCGTTTGTTCTGGAGGTGACCCGGTTGGAAGCCAACTTCCAGCAGACGGTAATTGATACCGATGGTCAGGTAGTGGAAGAAGCCACCGGCCAGTTTTTATTATCCAGGCCGGGAAAATTTCGTTGGGATTATGACACGCCTTTTCCACAACAAATTGTTGCTGATGGTGAGCGGATCTGGTTTTACGATGTCGACTTAGAACAGATTACGGTCAAGCTGCAGGATGAAGCTTTAGCGGAAACCCCTGCCGGATTACTGTCAGGAAATACCCTGCCGGAAGCGGAATATAATATTCGTGAACTGGAATCGGAAGATGAACTGCAATGGGTTCGACTGGTGCCAAAAGAGGCTGATAATACCTATCAAACGGTTGCTTTGGCTTTTGATGCCAATGGCATTCGCGAAATGCTGATGGTTGATAGTTTTGATCAGCGAACTCGCCTGGTGTTCAGCGATATTAAAATTAATGCGGATTTACCGGCTTCGCGTTTTGAATTTACGGCGCCGCCTGGCGTTGATGTGGTAGGTGATATTCCTTAATGAGTCTGTTTGACAATCTGCATCCACAGGTCGGCCGTCCATTAGCTGACCGGATGCGGCCACAAACGCTTGATGAATATATCGGCCAGCAACATTTACTGGCTGAAGGCAAACCGTTAAGGCAGGCGATTGCCACGGGACAGCCGCACTCAATGATTTTCTGGGGGCCACCGGGTACCGGAAAAACCACGCTGGCAAGATTAATTGCCGGTTATTGCGATGCTGAGTTTATCAGCATCTCCGCGGTATTAGCTGGTGTGAAAGAGGTGAGGGAAGCGGTTACCCGAGCCAAGCAGTTGCAACAGGAACGTGGTCGTCGGACCATGTTGTTTGTGGATGAAGTACACCGTTTTAACAAGTCCCAGCAGGATGCTTTTTTACCCTACGTTGAGGACGGCACATTTACCTTTATTGGTGCCACCACCGAAAATCCCTCATTTGAATTAAATAACGCCTTGTTATCACGAGCCCGCGTCTATGTGCTCAAGTCATTGGAAATAAACGATTTAAAGCTGATCATTGAGCGGGCAATGCAGGATGGAATTCGCGGGCTTGCCGGTCGGGATATCAAGCTGGATGACAGACTTCGTGAACAATTGGCACAGGCCGCGGACGGTGATGGACGGCGGGTACTGAATCTGCTGGAAATCGCCGTTGATCTGGCGGATAGCAAACAGCAAACCGAAGTAGATGAAACTGACCTGGCCGAAGTATTATCGGGCACATTACGACGCTTTGATAAGGGCGGTGAAGCGTTTTACGACCAGATTTCTGCCTTACATAAATCGGTTCGTGGTTCTTCACCGGACGGAGCCTTGTATTGGCTGTGCCGGATGCTTGATGGGGGCTGTGATCCGGTTTATCTGATGCGGCGCATTGTTCGAATGGCAGTTGAAGATATTGGTAATGCGGATCCGCGAGGATTACGTATCGCTCTGGATGCATGGGAGAGCTTTGATAAATTGGGCCGTCCCGAAGGCGAGCTCGCAATTGCTCAAGCGGTGGTGTATCTGGCCAGTGCGCCTAAAAGTAATGCAGTGTATACCGCCTTTAAAGCGGCGATGCAGGATGCCAAAAACTTTGGCTCTGCAGAGGTACCACTGCATTTACGTAACGCACCGACCAAACTAATGAAAGAACTGGATTACGGTAAGGAATACCGTTACGCCCATGATGAACCGGATGCTTATGCGGCGGGGGAAAACTATTTCCCGGAAACCATGCCGCAACGGCAATATTATCAGCCGGTCAATCGCGGTCTGGAAATCAAGATTGCCGAAAAGCTGGCGCACCTCAGAGAGCTGGATAAACAGCGCCGTTAGCAAATTTAACGGGTGTAAATATCGTAACGGGTATTTTTGCTTTCAATACTGACATGCGGTTGTTGGTTGGCAAAAAACTCGGCCCCCTTTGGCCGCTTGACGGCAACTCGTTTCAACGCGACGTCACGTGACACAGTGAGTAATTCTGAACTATTGCTGTCAGGCCCCACCAGCTGATGTAAAAGCTGCATTTCCTTTTTGACCAACGCGGATTTATCTCGTGAGGGATACATCGGGTCAAGGTAAACCACTTCGGGTCTGTCAGTATCGGAAAGGCCCGCTAAATAATCAATGGCATTACCTTGATGTAATTGCATGCGTGAAATGATTTCAGTGACGCCTTTATCGTCCATAGCCCGCTGTAGCGCATCAGCCAGTAAGGCAGCCATGACAGGGTTCTGTTCAATCAATGTGACCCGGCAGCCTAAACTGGCAAGTACAAAAGCATCTCTGCCAAAGCCTGCTGTTGCATCAATAATATAAGGTGTAGCGCCTTTTTTAAGGCCAACTGCTTTGGCTAAGGGTTGCCCCCGCCCCCCACCAAACTGCCGGCGGTGCTGGTATTTACCTGCGGTGAAATCTATGAAAATCGGGCCGCCAATTTCCGGTACGCGAAGTTCAAGTCGTGAAGGCGAAAGCACCAGCTGAGCGCTCTGGATATCGAGCGGGGCGACGGGCAAACCCAAACCATCAGCAAACAGAATTGCTTTGTCATCAAGCTCTGAATCGGTTACTGCCAACGAATGGATTTGCACGGTCAAAAATTATTGACTGATAATAAAGTCACCAAAGGCGCGGCTGCCATCTCCGGTTTTAATATCTTCGATGCGTTTACCGGTTTCGGTATCAATGATGGAAACACTGCCGCTACCCCAGTTGGAAACATAGAGATATTTGCCATTGGCGGTAATATCAATGCCTTCAGGACTATCATCCACCTCAATCGTGTTAATGGTTTCTGCAGCTGCA
Organism: Methylophaga sp. UBA1464; assembly: GCF_002325665.1. Classification (NCBI taxonomy): domain Bacteria; kingdom Pseudomonadati; phylum Pseudomonadota; class Gammaproteobacteria; order Thiotrichales; family Piscirickettsiaceae; genus Methylophaga; species Methylophaga sp. UBA1464. The sequence continues at coordinate 64,461 of NZ_DCSO01000109.1, read as the reverse complement.
ATATCAATTACAGAAACACTGTTTTCATCCTGATTGGTGACATAAAGAAATTTGCCATCAGGGCTGCTCACAGCGCAGTAAGGCCATTCTCCGACTTCAATAGTCGCGATTACCGCAAGACTGTCGGTGTCGATCATGCTGACACTGTTATCCTGCACATTGACACTGAATAGTCTTTGTCCATCAGCGGTAAGGGCAAGCCCGAAAGGCGATTTACCGACTTCAATGGTTGATTCCATTGTTTCGGTAAGCGTATTAATAATACTCACCGTGCTGTCATCGCGATTGGCCACGTACAGACGGTTGCCGGATTCATCAAAGATTAGCCCGGCAGGTGATTTACCCACATCAATACGGTTTCGAATAAGCTGTTTGTCCACGTCAACAATGCTGATTTTATGCTCATACCAATCAGCAACATAGGCCAGGCTACCATCATGATTGGTGGCGATACCGACTGGCCCCTGACCAACTGGAATCTGGCTGATTTCAGTTAATTGGCGGGCGTCTAATACAGATATATTCTGACTGTCTGGATTAGTAATCAGGACACGCTGACCATCCCGACTTAATGCCACACCGGCAGGAGCCATACCCGCCGTAAGAGTACCGACAACCGCCTTTTTATCGATATCAATCACACTGATGTCATTACTCAGCTGATTTGTAATAAAGGCATAATCAGCTGGTTCAGCACAAGCCGACAAACTAAAACTGAGAGACACAAAAAAAGCGACCCGGTTAAGGGTCGCTTTCACTAATGCATTTTTGTTCATCAAAACGAGCATTATTTTTCCATGATGTTTTTCAGGTTTTCCAATCCACTTTTATAAACAGCCGTAACTGCTTCTACTGCTTCAGCATCAGATTGACCCTCTGGTACAGGAGGGTTGTCCATGAAAGAACGGTAAAACTTGGCACGCCATCTTACTTCTGTACCGCCATTGACTTCTTTTACAAACATCCATGATTTATAGGTTGAAACCGGCAGTGTGTAATAAGGAGTGTCTTTACTGTTGAACGTAATTGTTTTGACGACACTCATATCTGTGATTTTGTAAATTAAAGACATTTTTTCGTCATCAATTTTATCCAGCTCTTCAGTAATTGTTGGATTACCTTCGCTTTTCAAGGTTAAAACACGAACGTTGTCATCTTTCATTTCAACGCTTTCAACCGCCGGATGCCATTTATCGATGGCACTGAAATCTTTTAGCATGGCCCATACTTTTTCAGGGGCTGCATTAATAACAATTTTTTCATCAACTTCTTGGCGAGTTGGGCCATGAGCTGTTGCTACCAGAGGTAAAGCAATAACAGTGGCTGCAATGAGTTGCAAAAATTTCTTCATTCTTAAGAGTCTCCGTTTGAGTCGGTTGTTTACCAAGATATCCACATGAACTAAGAGTCAAGACTGACATAACTAGTTCCTGAAACCTAAAATGGCGACAACACTTTAGCCGATACCGATGGGTTTTTCCACACAGCGATTTGACTTAACATCAGCGATTCAAGAAAATTAGCGGTCTTTCATATTAATATCGGCAATAAATAATGGCACCACTGATCAAAATCAGGGATTTGCATTTTAACCGTGGAGACAAAGTTATCTTCAATGGGGTAGATATTGATATCTACCGGGGTAAGGTAACGGCCATTATGGGGCCGAGTGGTACTGGTAAAACTACACTGCTGAAGCTGATAGGCGGTCAGTTGAAACCGGATCGTGGCAGCGTTGAAATTGATGGGCAGAATGTTCATAAACTTTCTCACTCAAAGCTTTACGAATTGCGCAAGCGAATGGGAATGTTATTTCAAAGCGGTGCTCTGTTGACAGATATTAATGTATTTGAAAATGTCGCTTTTCCGTTGCGGGAACACACAAAACTGCCTGAATCAATGATTCATGATTTGGTGTTGATGAAACTACAGGCTGTTGGTCTGCGAAATGCCCGGAATATGATGCCGGCGGAATTGTCTGGCGGGATGGCAAGAAGGGTTGCTTTGGCTCGGGCTGTTACTTTGGATCCGATGATGATTATGTACGATGAGCCGTTTACCGGACAGGATCCGATTTCGATGGGTACGCTGGTCAATCTGATTCGACGTCTAAACGATGCGATGGGCCTGACCAGTATCATTGTTTCCCACGACGTGGCGGAAACCACGCAGATTGCAGATGAAATTTATTTGTTGTCCGGCGGGAAGGTCGTTGAGAAAGGTACGCCGGAAACACTTAAAACCTCTGGTTCAGATTGGGTTAAACAGTTTTTGCAAGGTTTGCCTGATGGGCCGGTTCCATTCCATTATCCCGGAAATGATTTTGGTAAAGATCTGTTGAATTCAGAGGGAAAACGATGATTGAGGTGCTACGCAGCCTCGGTCGCTGGGGATTAGATACCTTTCAGCGACTTGGCAGGGGCCATATTTTTCTGATGCAAATGCTGGCAGGTATGCCAAGCCTTGCATTCCGCTTTTCCCTGGTAGTTCAGCAATTATTTTATGTCGGTGTATTATCAGTCTTGATAATTCTCATATCAGGCCTGTTTGTCGGCATGGTATTAGGCCTTCAGGGGTATAATACGCTGGTTGATTTCGGTGCGGAGGAATCACTCGGGGTACTGGTTTCATTATCGCTGGTCAGGGAGCTTGGTCCTGTTGTCAGTGCATTGCTATTTGCGGGACGTGCCGGTTCTGCTTTAACGGCTGAAATCGGCTTGATGAAAAGTACCGAACAGTTGTCTGGAATGGAGATGATGGCGGTGGATCCGATGCGTCGTATCATCGCCCCACGGTTTCTGGCTGGTTTGATTTCCATGCCGTTATTAGCGGCTATTTTTAGTGCGGTAGGGATATTCGGCGCTTTTCTGGTTGGTCATGGCTTGTTGGGCGTGGACGACGGGGCTTTCTGGTCTCAGATGCAAGCAAAAACTGACTGGTACGAAGATATTCTGAACGGTGTGATTAAAAGTATTGTCTTTGGTTTTGTTGTGACATGGATTGCTTTGTTTGAAGGTTATGATGCAACACCGACTTCTGAAGGTGTAGGGCGTGCCACAACGCGGACAGTTGTCCATTCCGCTTTTGCAATTCTCGGCCTGGACTTCGTTCTGACTGCGTTGATGTTTGGAGATATATAAATGAATTCTAAAAGAAGTGCCGAGATCCTGGTCGGTTTGTTTGTTGCTGCTGGGATTGCAGCGTTATTTGTTCTGGCGATGAAAGTAGGTAACCTGGGTGATTTTACCGACGATAAAGGGTATGAAGTCGTTGCCAATTTCCAGAATATCGGCGGTCTTAAACCTCGTTCACCAGTGACTATGGCCGGAGTCAGAGTCGGGCGCGTCTCGTCGATTTCGCTGGACCCGGATACTTATGACGCTAAAGTCACCATCAATATTTATCCGCAGTATGACAATATTCCAATGGACACATCCGCCAGTATTTTTACTGCCGGTTTATTGGGGGAGCAATATATAAGTCTGTCTCCAGGTGCTGACGACTTTTTTCTGCAAGATGGCGATATTATTGATTTGACTCAACCAGCAGTTGTATTGGAGCAGGTCATTGGTCAGTTCCTGTACAGTACCGCAGAAGGTGAATAATATGATTTACAATATCAAACGATTTTCTATCCAGCTGCTGGCAGTTGCATTTATGGGCATGATGGCGCTAAGTGCCTCAGCTCAGGCCATGCCGGAACCGCAGGCATTAGTGAAAGAAGCTTCAGACAACATGTTAAAAGCGTTGAAAGAACATGAGGCCGAACTGGAGCAGGATCCACAGAAAATTTTCTCATTGGTTCAGGATATTCTGATCCCGCATTTTGACTTTGAGCGTATGGCAAGACTGGCGTTAGGACGTAGCTGGCGTGATGCGTCAGCGGAACAGCAAGCCAAGTTTGTTGAAGAGTTCCGTCTGTTGCTGGTCAGAACCTATGCTACGGCGATGCTGGAATATACCAACGAAGAAATCCGGTTTTTACCATTCCGTGATGATATCGAAAAAGGTCGGGTAAATGTACCGATGGAAGTCGTACAGCCGAATGGCCCGTCCATTCCAATGGCTTTATCACTTTATAAAAATAAAAATGATGAATGGAAAGTTTACGACGTTAAAATTGAAGGCATCAGTCTGGTGACCAACTATCGTTCATCTTTCAATCGGGATATTCGTACCAGTGGCATGGATGCGTTAATTGAAAATCTTTCTAAACGTAACGACAGAGCCAGATGATGAATCTGATTTTTGATGACGTTGCGAAACGTATTCTGGTTTCAGGTGAACTGACGTTTGGCACGGCAGCCAGCGGAATTGATATGACCGAAGCGTTATTTGCTGAAACAGCCAATCTGGATGTTGATCTCAGCAAAGTCACTCACAGCGATAGTGCCGGTTTGGCGTTGCTGATTGAGTGGATGCGCCAGGCCAGGAAATTAAACAAACCAATTCGTTATTTCAATATGCCGGCACAAATGCTGGCGATGGCTGAAGCCAGCGGATTGGAAGAACTCCTTCCTCTACAATAAATTTACTATAAGTGGTGAAACATGAAAGCAGCAGATATCAAAATAATGATAGAAGCAGGCTTACCTGATGCTGATGTTGAAGTGTTTGGTGAAGATGGCCAGCATTTTGATGCCCGGGTTTTTAGTCCGTCATTCTCCGGAAAAAGCCTGATTGAACAACACCGTATGGTCAAAGCAACATTAGGTGACAGCTTCAGTAGTGGTGCTGTTCATGCCTTGTCACTTAAAACCGGTGTCTCTCGCTAATCCATTCCCTTATTCTTCCAGAGCAAACTCATGGACAAACTAATCATTAAAGGTGGTGTCGCGCTGGATGGCGAGATACGTATTTCCGGTGCAAAGAACGCAGCTTTGCCTATATTGATGGGCGCGTTGTTAGCCGATTCGCCTGTACGTATCGGCAACGTACCACATTTGCATGATATTACCACCACACTGGAGCTTTTAGGCCGCATGGGGGTAACGCTTACAGTTGATGAACGCTCTGGGGTATTAATCGACCCGTCGACTTTAACGATTACCGAAGCCGCTTATGATCTGGTCAAGACCATGCGGGCATCTATTCTGGTTTTAGGGCCGTTATTAGCTAAATTCGGTAAAGCCGATGTGTCATTACCCGGAGGTTGTGCGATTGGTTCTCGCCCAGTAGATTTACATTTACGTGGTCTGGAACAGATGGGCGCTGAAATCAAAGTGGAAAACGGTTATATCCGCGCGACCAGTGGCAAAGGCTTGAAAGGCGCGCATATCTTTATGGATCAGGTCACCGTAACCGGGACTGAAAACCTGATGATGGCCGCCACTCTGGCATCCGGAACCACAATCATCGAAAACGCTGCCCGTGAGCCAGAAGTCGTGGATTTGGCAAAATACCTGAATCAAATGGGCGCTAAAATTACCGGTGCTGGCTCAACAACGCTACAGATTGAAGGTGTTGAAAAGCTCAATGGTACGCATTACGCGATTCTGCCGGATCGTATTGAAACGGGTACCTATCTGGTGGCTGCGGCAATCACACGTGGTCGTGTCAAACTGAAAGACACCGATGCTAATCAGTTAGAAGCTGTGTTACTCAAGTTGGAAGAGGCCGGGGCTAAAATTGAAGTAGGAGAAGATTGGATTACATTGGATATGGAAGGCAGAAGGCCTAAAGCGGTTAATATCCGTACAGCACCATATCCTGCATTTCCAACTGATATGCAGGCCCAATTTACTGCGCTTAACAGTATTGCCGAAGGTCAGGCGACCATCGTTGAAACCGTATTTGAAAATCGTTTTATGCATGTGCAGGAAATGCAGCGTATGGGGGCTAATTTGCAGATCGAAGGTAATACCGTGGTTTGCAAAGGTCAGGAAAAACTGACGGCAGCGCCAGTGATGGCTACAGATCTACGTGCATCAGCATGTCTGGTGTTGGCTGCTTTGGTCGCTGAAGGCGAAACTCAGGTAGAACGTATATATCATATTGATCGTGGTTACGAGTGTATTGAAGAAAAACTACAGCAATTAGGTGCTCGTATACGCCGTATTCCCACTCAGGCACGGGTGGCTTCGAATGGCTGAAATGTTAACGCTGGCTTTATCAAAAGGCCGAATCTTTGAAGAAACATTACCGCTTCTGAAGGCGGCAGGCATCGAACCATTAGACGATCCGGAAAAAAGCCGTAAGCTGATTCTGGAAACCAATCTGCCGGATGTCCGACTCATCATCGTACGAGCTTCAGATGTACCGACATATGTTGAATATGGTGGCGCTGATATGGGTGTGGCCGGGAAAGATGTGTTGATGGAACATCCGGATGCCGAGCTGTATGAACCGGTGGATCTGAATATTGCCTGCTGCAAATTAATGACGGCTGGTAAACAAGATGAACAGAAGCCTCAAGGCCGGTTAAAAGTGGCAACAAAGTTTGTGGAAAGTACCAAGCGGTTTTATGCAGAACAGGGGCAACAGGTCGAGATCATCAAGCTCTATGGTTCAATGGAGCTGGCTCCTCTGGTCGGTATGGCGGATCGTATTGTCGATGTGGTTGATACTGGCAACACGCTGAGAGCAAATGGATTGACACCCATGGAGCATATTGCGGATATAAGTTCACGGTTGGTGGTCAATAAGGCATCCATGAAAACCAAACATGCACGGATTCAGCAATTTATTGAGCAGATCCGTAATGCAGTAAAAGAGCAGGCAAATGATAGAAATAAGTGAATTAAACTTCCAGCAAGCTGATTTCTGGCCCAAGCTTTCCGAGCTGTTGGCTTGGGAGGGTGTGTCTGATGCAGCGATTACGGATACCGTTAGAAGTATTCTGGCAGATGTAAAACAGCGCGGTGATCAAGCGGTGGTTGAATACAGTCAAAAATTTGATCGTGTTAAAGCTACTGTCATGACTGATCTGGAAATTCCGTTGTCTCGGGCTGCTGCTGCGTTGGAATCAATTCCTAAGGCACAACGCCAGGCTTTGGAAAAAGCAGCGGAACGTGTACGTCAGTATCACGAACATCAAAAACAGGACTCCTGGCACTACGTGGAAGATGATGGCACCGTGTTGGGCCAGCAGGTCACTCCTTTGGATCGTGCCGGTTTATATGTGCCAGGTGGTAAAGCGGCTTATCCTTCATCCGTCTTGATGAATGCCATTCCGGCCAAAGTGGCGGGTGTGCAGGAATTGATCATGGTGGTGCCGACACCGGATGATGAAGTAAACGATCTGGTATTAGCCGCTGCGGCCATTGCTGGTGTTGATCGTATTTTTGCCATTGGTGGTGCGCAGGCTGTTGCAGCATTGGCGTATGGTACTGAAACCATTCCACAGGTCGATAAAATTGTCGGTCCGGGTAATATTTTTGTGGCGACTGCCAAGGGTATGGTTTTTGGCACCGTGGGTATCGATATGATTGCCGGACCATCAGAAATTCTGGTGATTTGTGATGGAAAAACCGATCCGGACTGGATTGCCATGGATTTGTTTTCACAGGCCGAACATGATGAAGATGCCCAATCAATTCTGATTTCACCTGATGCAGACTTTTTACAAAAAGTTAAAGCCTCTATTGCTCGTTTGTTACCGACAATGGAACGCCAGAAAATTATTGAAACGTCATTAATAAATCGTGGTGCAATTATTCTGGTTGATGATATGCAGCAGGCGGTTGAAGTCTGCAATTATATTGCGCCAGAGCATTTGGAATTGTCAGTTGATGAACCGATGGAAATGGCTAAACAAATTCGCCATGCCGGTGCTATTTTTATGGGCCGATATACCCCTGAAGCTTTGGGTGATTATTGTGCAGGACCAAACCATGTATTGCCGACGTCACGCACAGCACGTTTCAGCTCACCGTTGGGAGTCTACGACTTCCAGAAACGTTCGAGTCTGATTCAGGTGTCACCGCAGGGTGCTCAAAGTTTGGGACAAATTGCATCGGTGTTGGCGCGCGGTGAAAGTCTTACTGCACATGCCCGAAGTGCTGAGTATCGTTTACAGGAAAAATAAATGAGCCGTTTCTGGAGTGATTTTGTTCATTCATTAGAACCCTATGTGCCGGGTGAGCAACCTCGCGGCCAGAATCTGGTCAAGCTCAATACCAACGAAAATCCTTTTGGTCCGTCGCCTAAGGTGTTGGAAGCGATTCGCATGGCAACTACCGACCGTTTACGCTTGTATCCGGTACCTGATGGCGGCCCCTTTAAACAGGCGATTGCTGACTATCATAATGTGCCAGCTGAATGTGTCTTTGTCGGCAATGGCTCAGATGAAGTACTGGCGCATGTGTTTAATGCCTTGTTCAAACATGGCAAGCCGGTGTTGTTTCCGGATGTCACTTATAGTTTTTATCCTGTGTATTGTCAGCTGTACGACATAGATTCGGTTTTAGTGCCTCTCAATGCAAAATTCCAAATTGATATCACTGATTACGAGCGTGATAACGGTGGGATTATTTTGCCGAATCCCAATGCGCCTACCGGCTGTTTATTATCTCTGGATGATATCCGGCGGTTAGTAGAAATGAACAGTGACTCAGTCGTGGTTATTGATGAAGCGTATATCGATTTTGGTGGGGAAACAGCGATACCGTTAACCCAGAGGTTCCCCAATCTGCTGGTGACTCAGACCTTATCCAAGTCTCGCTCTCTGGCTGGAATGCGCATCGGCTTTGCAGTCGGACATCCGCAATTGATTGAAGCATTGGTAAGAGTAAAAGACAGCTTTAATTCCTATCCATTGGATAGTCTCGCGATTGCCGCTGGTGTTGCAGCATACAAAGATGAAGTCTACTTTAAACAATGTCAGCAACAAGTCATCGCTGAACGCGAATGGGTAACTAAATCTTTAGCAGAGTTAGACTTTGAGGTTTTGCCTTCGGCTGCAAATTTTGTGTTTGCCCGTCATCCTCAGAATGATGCAGCAACACTTGCAGCCGGATTACGGGAAAAAGGGGTGATCGTACGCCACTTTAAAAAGCCGAGAATCGATCAGTTTCTGCGTATCAGTATTGGTAATCGTACTGAAAATCAGTTGTTGATGAGCCAGCTGGATCTTCTGGTTTAATCGGTCGTATCGGTTCCCAGTAGCTCTCGCAAACGTTGAAGATCCAGATCATATTGCATGTTGAGTGTCTCAATTTCAGTTTGTAACTGCTCCATGCTTGACTGATTGTTATCCAATTCTTGCTGGGCTGCCTTCAAACGACTTTTCAGGTTGGCACTGAGGCCAACACCACTTAATTCATTATCTGCTGCCTGTTGTTGTACCTGTTGCAGCCGCTGCTGTAATCCTTTGCGTTTGCTTTTTAATATTTCAATACGTTTTTCGCGATATTGCAGATCTTTATTGCGTTCATTCAGCAGATCTTCTTCAGATTGATAGACCGAGAGTAAATTATGATCGTAAATGGCTTGTTTACGGCGTTTTTCCGCTTCCATTTTTGCCTGTAGTTCTGCTTGTTCGCGGGCTTCCAAGTCAAGTTTCTTTTGAATTTCGCGCTCGGCGATTTCTGCTTCAGTGGGGGCAGGCGGGACACGCTCAATCACTCGCATCGATTTCTCATCCAGAATGTCGTAACCTTGCTGAGCCACTTCCGGTGGTAATGTTTTACTGAGTGTTGGTATACCGTTTTCATCGTTAAACCGGTAAAGTTGTGCCGCTGAAACGGTTGTTACAGAAAATAGTGTTGTGCTTAGCATCACCGCCACTAAAAAGCGTATTGAAATCATTATCTTTTCCCAGAGAGCATTGTTAATTTGAGCCTTGTTGAACATTTTATTCTGTTTGTCATTTCTTTGCTGGCAAATACGTTTTCGGCATTAAGCGGCGGTGGTGCAGGATTAATCCAGTTTCCGGTACTGATCTTCCTGGGCTTGAGTTTTTCCGTTGCCTTAGCTACCCATAAAGTGGCCAGCGTGGCGTTGGGTTTGGGGGCAGCTTTGCGTTATATTTCTACCAGCCGTCTGGAACGTCAGTTTGTGATCTTGTTATTGATCGCTGGCTTACCTGGTGTGGTGATTGGCGGTAGTGTGATTTTGTTAGTGCCAGACAGAATTGCCGAAATTGCCTTGGGAATATTAACCGGTTCACTTGGTATATATTCTCTATTCAAACCTGCGTTAGGGCAAACCTATTTGCCGGTTCATCGCGAGCGACGTGGTTACCTTATTGGCGCTTTGGTGTTGTTTTTTTTAGGTATTCTTAATGGTTCGCTGACGTCCGGAACGGGATTGTTTGTCACCTTGTGGCTGATATTGTGGTTTGGTATGGATTACCAGCGTGCAGTGGCCTATACGCTTATTCTGGTTGGGTTGTTCTGGAATGGAGCCGGTGCCATTACGCTGGGTATTTTGGGCGAAATACGCTGGGACTGGCTACCGGCATTGTTGTTAGGCTCTTTATTGGGCGGCTACCTCGGATCGCACTTAGCTCTGCTTTGGGGTAACCGCTGGATAAAACGCAGTTTTGAAGTTGTTACGTTGTTAATTGCGGTCAGATTGATTTGGGGGCCTTTTTAGCACTGGGAGGGGGGATCATCACTTTTAAGGAGATGATGATAGGGCTGGTGCTACTTTTCCACCTTATTGGACGAAAAAAATGCCTCCAGTAGTGGTGGCGATGAAAGAGCCAACAAGCCCTAGACCCCATATTGTTCCCGATAAGCTTTTACGGAAGGTAAGTGTTGTTGTAACTCGGGAGTGTCCTGCAGATAACTGAGTAAGTCGTTCAGACAAATAATACTCACGACAGGTATACCATGGGTTTGTTCGACCTGTTGAATAGCGGATAACTGACCTTGCCCACGTTCCTGGCGATCCAGGGCAATGATTACCCCCGCAGGTTCGGCACCTGCTGCACGGATGATTTCAACCGACTCACCTACAGACGTTCCGGCGGAGATGACATCATCAATGATCAATACCTTGCCTTGCAGTTCAGCCCCCACCAACTGACCACCTTCACCATGATCTTTCTTTTCTTTGCGGTTAAATACGTAGGGTACATCGCGATCATGTTGATCGGCTAATGCGACGACTGTTGTGGAAGCTAACGGAATGCCTTTGTAGGCTGGACCAAACAACACATCATAGTCGAGACTGGATTCACTAATCGCCTGAGCGTAAAAGCGTCCCAGCCGGGCCAGTGTTGCACCACTGTTGAATAAACCACTGTTAAAAAAATAGGGGCTAATCCGCCCTGATTTCAAGGTGAATTCGCCAAAACGTAATACACCGGTTTGCAGCGCAAATTCGATAAAAGCGTGTTGATAATCTTTCATGGGGTTCCGTTATGAATCAAATAAACAGCAATCTGGCCAAAAAGGTTGGGTAGTAAACGAATGCCAAGGGTATCTTTATGTTCGTGATTAACCACACTGCGGTTGACTACACTGAAGCCATACTGGCCACAAAGCTTTTCAAAATCTTTCAGAGTACATAAATGGATATTGGGCGTATCGAACCATGCATTCGGCAGGTTTTTGGATACCGGCATCTTACCGCGCATGCCTAATTGAAAACGGCATTGCCAATGGCCAAAATTCGGGAAGCCGATAATACCCTGTTTGCCAACCCGCATAATTTCTCTAAGTAAAAAATCCGGTCTTTTTACCGCCTGCAGGGTTTGTGACAGAATAACAAAATCAAAACTTTGATCAGCGAACTGGCTGAGACCTGCATCCAGGTCAGCCTGGATCACATTGACACCGCTTTGAATACATTCAGAAAATTTGCTGTTGTCTATCTCTAGGCCATAGCCTGTGATATGGCGCTGTTGCAGATGTTTTAATAATGCGCCATTACCACAGCCCAAATCCAGAACATGGGCATTATCTGGTATCCAATCACTGATTATTTGTAAATCAACGCGTAAAGCCATTAGCCATTCACCTCTTTAGCAACCTGCTGCATATAACTGGCAAAGATTTCCATATAACGTGGTATCGGCATCAAAAAAGCATCATGGCCCTGAGTGGCTTCGATTTCCGCATAGCAGACAGACTTACCTGCACTGAGCAAGGCATCGACGATTTCCAGTGAACGTAATGGTGAAAAGCGCCAGTCACTGGTAAATGAAATGATCAACGACTTGGCCTGAATTGCTTTGACGGCCTCATTCAGATCGTCATTAAATTCCTTGGCCGGATCAAAGTAGTCCAGCGCTTTGGTCATTAGCAGGTAGGTATTGGCATCGAA
>NZ_DCSO01000109.1:46892-52079 GCF_002325665.1 Methylophaga sp. UBA1464 | reverse complement strand
CAGAAAGATAGGTGATATGCCCCAGCATTCTCGCCAGTCCCAGCCCTTGTCTGGGAACAGTATTAAATTCCTGATAGCGACCTTCGTGAAATTCAGGATCCGATTTAATTGCGGTGCGGGCGACTTCATTAAAGGCAATATTCTGGGCTGAGAGTTTTGGTGCGGCGGCGATCACCAGAGCGTGACCAACCCGTTCAGGCAGGGTAATCGCCCAGTGCAATGCTTGCATGCCACCCAGACTGCCACCAACAACGGCCGCCCACTTATCAATGCCTAATGAATCTGCCAGAATCGCCTGACTCTTTACCCAGTCAGCTACGGTCACTATTGGAAAATCAGGACCGTACAATTTGCCGGTTTGTGGATTAACCGTATTGGGGCCGGATGAGCCTTTACAACCACCCAGGTTATTCGGGCAAACTACAAAAAAATGATTGGTATCAATGGCTTTACCCGGACCAATTGCCGTATCCCACCAGCCAGGCTTGCGTTCTTCCAGAGAATGGAAACCGGCAGCATGATGATCTCCGGACAATGCATGACAAATCAGAACAGCATTGCTTTTATCTTCATTCAATGTGCCATAGGTCTCATAAATCAAATCAAATTGCGGCAGCACTCGACCACAATCCAGAGCTAGTGGCGTATCAATATGCAAGTGAGAAGGGGTTACCAATCCAACTGAGTCAGCTGGCAGGGAGTCCGACATAATGTATTGTGTCCTATAACAAAATTAATACTGGGGATAGGCTGTGCCGAGTAATAAAGGCATCACCAGCATCGACAGAACCTGCAGGCCTAATATGACGACTAACGGCGATAAATCAATGCCACCCAGTAAAGGCATTCTGCGCCTTACCGGATCCAGTAAAGGGGCATTAATCGCCTGGATCAGGCTGGCGACCGGATTGTAGCCTTGAGGGGCCAGCCAGCTGAGCAGAACTTCGATAATAATCGTGACAGTAAATAAGCTGATAAACAGTGAAAACAACTCTGCTACCGTGAACAGTATTAATCCGGTTAATGCCGGCCATGCACCTGCCAGACTGAGCAATAAAGTCAATTTAATCAGCGTAACCAGGATCAATAAAAGTAAAACAGCAGAATCAAATTTACGTGAGCTGGGCATAAAGCTGCGTAGTGGTGCACACAGCGGTTCAGTAATACGAATGATGGTCTGTATTAATGGATGCGTAAACGATGTTCTGATTAGCGGTAAAAGTAAGCGTATTGCAACGATGTACATATACAACTGAAACAGTGTTTCAATCAGAAACATCAATGGATTTGAGAAATAACTGTTAGGCATGGTGATCTTGTCCTAATTCATCTGCCAGTTCACGAGCGCGTAATGCCGCTGCCACTAACGCATTTTCAAATAGGCCGTGCAAACCACCATCCTCCAGTTCATGAATAGCTCTTTCAGTAGTGCCGCCGGGCGAGGTGACCTGTTTTCGCAACGTGCTGGCAGATTCGCCACTTTCCAGTGCCATTTTAGCGGCCCCAAATGCGGTTTCCAAACATAATAGTCTGGCTGTTTCCTGCGGTAACCCAAGCTCCACAGCTGCTTTTTCCATGGCTTCCATAACAAGAAAAAAGTAGGCAGGACCACTACCCGATAAAGCGGTGACAGCATCCATATGTTTTTCGTCTTGCAGCCAGATAGCTAGACCGCAGGCACGTAGAATTGATTCAGCCAGTTCATGTTGTTGATGAGTGACATTTTCATTGGCGAATAAAGCCGTAGCACCGGCTTCTACAAGCGCGGGAGTATTTGGCATGGCACGTACGATGGAGGCATGAGGTTTATCAAGCCAGCGGCTGATGTCTTTGATGCGAATTCCTGCTGCAATGGAAATCATCAGTTGCTGCTGTTGCCAGTCAGGATTGAGTTCCTTTACTACATCCTGAAGTTGCTGCGGTTTCACCGCAATAATAATAACGTCCGCGCCTTCAATGGCTTGACGATTGTCCGTAAATGTCTGAACGGGATAGCGACTGTTAAGTGATTCGAGTGTGTCCGGCTGTTTATCGGCAACATGGATATTGTCGGCAGAAATGCCATTGGCAATTAAACCACCAATCAGGCTGCGCGCCATATTTCCACCGCCGATAAAGGCGAGCTTACAAGGTATCATCTAATCAATCTCCATTGAGCCAAATGTTTAAGTGGGTAGTGTACTGGTTATTGTTTATCGGGTGTATGTCTCTCGCCAAACAAAGCGGTGCCAATCCGAACCATCGTGCTGCCCTGAGTGATTGCAGCCTGCATATCAGCAGACATTCCCATTGACAGTGTGTCGGCTTCGGGATGTGCGATTTTCAATTCAGAAAATAGCTGTTGCGCCCGACCAAAGGTATCCAGCTGTTTTTCCTCCGTCTCAGCAATAGCAGGAATGACCATTAAACCTCGCAAACACAGATTATCCAGTTGACTGACCGCTGCTGCGAGCTCCAGTAATTTTTCCGGCTGAACGCCGGATTTGCTGGGTTCGTTATCAATATTCACCTGCAGACATATATTAAGGGGTGTTTTATGTTGTGGCCGCTGAGCCGATAAACGCTGAGCAATTTTTAACCGGTCTACGCTCTGTACCCAATCAAAATGGACAGCAATTTCACGGGTTTTATTGGATTGGACCGGGCCGATAAAATGCCATTCCAATGTTAAATCATCTAACGCAGCGATCTTTTCCAATGCTTCCTGCAGGTAATTCTCACCAAAACGTGTTTGTCCGGCTTCGGCTAATTCTCTGAGCCGGGAGGCTGGCCAGGTTTTGCTTACTGCTAGCAATTTTACTGAGCCTGGATGTCTGTGCGCCTGTTGTTCTGCCAATTTGATGAAGTTCATCACAGATTGCAGACGTGTTTTTGAGTTTGTCATGTTGCAAGCCTGTCTGGAGCACGCTACCTTTAGCAGTATTCGCTATGTTGTCGTTGACGGGTAGCCGTAACTTTATGAATTAAGGAATGTGCATGGATATTACTGAATTGCTGACCTTTAGTGCAAAAAACAATGCGTCGGATTTGCACATTTCTTCCGGTGAGCCACCAATGATACGTGTTGATGGCGATATCAAACGTATAAACTTGCCGGCCATGGAGCATAAAGAGGTCCATGCCATGGTGTATGACATCATGAATGATCGGCAGCGCAAGGATTTTGAAGAGTTTCTGGAAGCTGACTTTTCGTTTGAGATTCCCAATCTGGCACGTTTCCGGGTCAATGTGTTTAATCAGAATCGTGGTGCAGCTGCTGTTTTCCGGACAATCCCTTCAACGGTCCTGACGTTAGAAGAATTGGGGGCCCCTGAAATTTTCAAACAGATTTCCGATAATCACCGGGGTATTGTACTGGTGACCGGACCAACTGGTTCAGGTAAGTCGACAACATTGGCTGCGATGATCAATTATCGGAATGATAAAGATAATGAACATATACTGACCATTGAAGATCCGATTGAGTTTGTTCACCGCAGTAAGAAGTGTCTGATTAATCAGCGTGAAGTTCATCGAGATACGCATGGGTTCAGTGAAGCCTTACGCAGTGCCTTGCGGGAAGATCCCGATATTATTCTGGTGGGGGAGTTACGTGATCTGGAAACCATTCGTCTGGCACTGACTGCTGCAGAAACCGGTCATCTGGTGTTTGGTACATTGCATACTTCCTCAGCGGCAAAAACTATTGACCGTATTATCGACGTATTCCCCGCCGCAGAAAAAGACATGGTACGTTCGATGCTGTCAGAATCATTACGTGCCGTTATTTCTCAGACCTTGCTGAAGAAAGTGGGTGGTGGTCGGATTGCTGCACATGAGATTATGATCGGTACCCCGGCGATTCGTAACCTGATTCGCGAAGACAAGGTGCCGCAGATGTATTCGTCAATTCAAACCGGTGGTGCCTTGGGCATGCAGACATTGGATCAGTGTTTACAGGATTTGGTCCGTCGTCAGCAAATCACCAAGCATGAAGCACTGCCTCGTGCTGTGAACAAGGACCTGTTCCGTTAGGAGATCAAAGTGGAAATTGTCACAATATTAAAAGCAGCTGTAAAACACGAAGCCTCTGATATTTTTATCACTTCGGGCAGACCTGCCACTTTAAAAGTAAATGGTCGAATGGCAACACTTTCACAGGAGCCTTTATCCGAAGAAGAGGCGCGTGAATTGGTATTGAGTACCATGAACGATGAACAGAAAAGGACTTTCGAGCGGGATAAGGAATGTAATTATGCCATCGATACCAAAGGTGCTGGTCGCTTCCGGGTCAGTGCACTTTATCAGCGTAGCCGTATTGCCATGGTTTTGCGACTGGTCAAAGGTGAGATCCCTACCATCGAAGAGTTGCATGTTCCTGAAATCATCAAAGAACTGGCAATGACCAAGCGCGGACTGGTGATGTTTGTTGGCGCTACAGGCAGTGGTAAATCAACCACGCTGGCGGCGATGATTGGCTATCGCAATCAGAACAGCACCGGGCATATTTTAACCATTGAGGATCCTATCGAGTTTGATCATAAACATGCAGGATGTGTTGTGACACAGCGTGAAGTTGGAGTGGATACGGATTCATACGAAATCGCCTTGAAAAACTCTTTGCGGCAAGCCCCGGATGTCATTATGATCGGTGAAATCCGGAGTCGGGATACCATGGACTACGGCATTTCATTTGCTGAAACCGGTCACTTATGTTTATCCACCCTCCACGCCAATAATGCCAATCAGGCGATGGAGCGGGTGATTAACTTTTTCCCGGAAGACCGTCACCAACAATTGTTTTTGGATTTATCTTTAAACCTGAAAGCCATTGTTGCCCAACGACTCATCCCCAAAAAAGATGGCGCCGGGCGGGCGGTGGCTGTTGAAGTGCTTCTAAATACGCCACTAATCGGTGATCTGATCGAGAAGGGGAAGGTATCTGAAATCAAGGATGTTATGAAACGTTCCCGTGAACTGGGGATGCAAACTTTTGATCAGTCCTTGTATGATTTGTACAGAGCTGGCGAGATTTCATACGAAGATGCGTTGCGAAATGCTGATTCAAGCAATGAAGTAAGGTTGATGATAAAGTTAGGTTCAGAGACCGGTGAACTCCCGGCCGAAGCCGGTGCCCAAGCTTTATCCCTTGAAATGGAAAATGAAACAATGGGCACACGTTTTTAGGTTTTTAGGGAGTTACAAAAT
>NZ_DCSO01000109.1:34165-46745 GCF_002325665.1 Methylophaga sp. UBA1464 | reverse complement strand
TTAGGGAGTTACAAAAAAAGGCAAATATGTCTTTTTTTTAATATGTTACACTTCAAACGTAAATCGTATTATTATGATGTTTGAGTCTGACACATGGAGTAACGGCCGTGTCAGTCAGGATATCAGCAAACGATTACCTACTAATAAGCAATAAATCTAAAGGAACTTAAACTATGAATATTACAGTTAAATTAACGGCAGCATTGCTGACGATTGGTTTGCTGGCTGGTTGTGCAGGCCCAAATCAACGTGCTTACGACAATTACACCTTATGTTCGGCGCTTGGTGGTGCTGTTGGTGGCGCAGCCGTTGGTGCTGCAGCGAGTGGCGGTTCTGGTGCAGTGGGTGGCGCTGCGGTTGGTGCAATGCTGGCATTATTACTTTGCCCTACCGATGAAGCGCAAGCAGAAGAAGTAACAGAAAAAACCATGTGTGAACATGAGCCAGTCCCTGGTGCTTTACTTGATGCCAATGGCTGCGCAATGGATTCAGACAACGATGGTGTCGTTGATGGTATCGATATGTGTGCCAACACTCCAGCGGGTGTAACTGTTGATAACGTTGGTTGCCCGATTGATTCTGATAGAGATGGCGTAGCGGATTACAAAGATCTGTGCCCTAACACTCCTGAAGGTGTAATCGTTGATGAAGATGGCTGCCCAATTGCTGGTCAAACCATTTTATCTCTGACGGGTGTGAACTTTGAATTTGATAAAGCGACTCTGACACCAGAAGCGCAAACCATTCTGGATGACGCGGTCACTGCTTTACTCAACACTGATGAAGTGGTTGAAGTGCGTGTAGAAGGTCATACTGACAGTATCGGTTCAGAAGAGTACAACTTGAAACTGTCTCAACGTCGTTCGGAATCTGTAGTTGAATATCTGGTATCTAAAGGTGTTAACGGTAACAACCTGATTCCAGTTGGTATGGGTGAGACTTCACCTATAGCAAATAACTCGACTGATGCTGGTCGCGCCCTTAACCGTCGTGTTGACTTCATTGTTAACACACAATAACAACCCGTTTTAGTTGTTACGAAAAAGGCCCTTAACCGGGCCTTTTTTGTGTCTGTTGTTTTTGATTGAGTCCTGGTTTGTATCTGAAATATTTACATTTCACTATGTTATTTCTTCTGATTTTTAAGGTTTTATTTCCAATGTGATTCTGTATAAACCATAAGGATCAACTGCTTATCGGAATGGCATGAATTCTGTAACACGCTGTGCAGGTTATAACTCCTTGTTGAAAACGGTTTCATCCAGGAGTTTTTCCGAGTCTTGAGATACAGAATGTTTGTTTTCTGTGTTCAGAGAGACGGACGTCTGGATATGAATTTAATGCCAGACTTTCCATTAATTAAGCGAAGAGGAGATTGTCATGAATAAAGATATTACCGAAGGTAAGTGGATACAATTCAAAGGTAAATTCAGAGAAAGCTGGGGTAAATTAACGGACGATGAAATTGAACAAACTAAAGGGAATGCTCAGCAACTTGCAGGCTTATTACAGGAGCGGTATGGCCTGGCAAAAGATCAGGCAGAAAAAGAGGTCGAAGCCCTTAATAAATAGTCATTAGTCAATTAAGCCTGAATATTATTTTTTCGGGTATCGATCAAAAGGCGTCGTTAAGACGCATTTTTATTTTAAAACGGTGGTTAAACATGAATATTTTCCCGATAGGGTTTGTAAATTATTCATGACGCCCTCTTTTTTGTTGCTGAATATCTGTCTAACTCATTGATCTTTATATGTATAAAAGGCTGGCATGGTTATAGCAAAATTTCATAAGTGACAATTAAATCGATAAGGAGATAAATAATGAAATTTAAAATGAATGGTTTAGCAATTTTGACTGCAGCGACATTAATCAGTACCCCGGCATTTGCTAATGATTGGCAAGGTGAAGCGAATGATGCCTGGTTGGATGGGAAATTGGAAACATCATTATTGCTCAACACGGAATTAAATAATTTTAAAATTGATACCGACATTGACAATGGTGTTGCCGTATTAACCGGGGAGGTTAATAACGAAACCCAAAAAGATCTGGCAGGTGAAATTGCTCGGAATGTAGAAGGAATTACCGACGTTAAAAATAATTTAACGATTGATCCGGATTACCGCCATGACGAAGCCAAAGATAACGATAACAAATCATTTAGCCGTGCTTGGCATGATATGACGGTTACTGCCGGTCTTAAAATGGAGCTTGCAGCTCATGATAAGCTCGAAGCTACATCCATTAATGTTTCAACTGATAATGGGGTTGTCACATTGAAAGGCAATGTGAAGAATGAGACCGAAAGGGATTTGGCTATCGAAATGGCAAAAGGCTACGACAAAGTTGTCGAGGTCAAAGATGAACTGGTTGTAACAAACTGAATGTCAGATGTTAAATAACAGAGATCAACAACTTATACATGAGTTGAGAAGTATCTGTGTAGATGGAGACAGCTTCTACAATATGATCGCAAGGAAAGCGATCAGTAGTGAGGTAAGAATGCTGTTTCGTGAAATGGCCCTTGTAAGGGCAGACATTGTTAATGATATAAATAAACGTTTTTCAGGGCTGAAAAATATTCAGCCCTGTAATACCGAGTTAGCGTTAACAATGCGGGCGATTTATAAAATTACATATGGAATGTGTAACCCTGCAATTGATAAGGAATGTCTTGCTGACCTTGAAACAATAGAAAGGCGTTCATTAGAGATTTTGAAAATCTATGTAAGAAGAATGAACGACCGTCGGATGTCCTCGTACTTAGCTGGTCATTTGGCTAATATACAGTTGAGCCAGGATCGTTTGCAAAGACTAAAAAATGATCGGCGACAACATCGGCGGGTAAGTTAGCCCGAATTTCACTCATTGAATTTAAAGAGGCTGGAACAATTGTTTCAGCCACTTTATCTATGTTAAGAAACCTGTAAATTGACCATGTTAGACTCAAAATCAACATTTAATTGATAACGAGTCTTATGCCAAAATTATTATTAATCTCACCGGATGACGAGCTCTCGGCGAAACTGAGCAATCAGCTCTCTGCGTGTAACTTTAGCCTGATTCAGGTTGCAGATTTGACTGAGCAAAGTTATGAAGCTGACCTGGTAATCTTTGCCCCCCAGCAAGTAACTGGGAGTGAATATAAATTATTCAAGGCACATCCATTATTAAGCACCGCTGACTGGATTTTATTAAGTGACGGCCTTCCCAATAAATGGCTGGATCTTATGATGAGTCAGGGGGTAGCCTATCATTTTCGACAGATGAGCGACTTTACTCCGCTCATAGAAATCGCTAAAGAATTTGCTGAAGAATTTAAACAACTTAAACGAAACCGTCATACTGCCACACTCACTTCCACTCTCGATCAATATGGTTCATTACTGGGGTCATCAGCAGTAATGCATAAGCTGTATCGCTTGATACGTCGTGTCAGTCAAACGGATGCCAATGTTTTTTTGATAGGTGAAAGCGGTTGTGGAAAAGAGGTCGCAGCAAGAACTATTCACGAACAGAGTGAACGGGCCAACGAACCAATGGTTTCAGTTAATTGTGCTGCCCTTGCTGCTGATTTGGTTGAAAGTGAATTATTTGGCCATGAAAAAGGCGCGTTCACTGGCGCGGTAAACCAGCATATCGGTTTTTTTGAGCAGGGTGGTAATGGAACATTATTACTGGATGAAATCACCGAAATGCCCCTTGCATTGCAAAGCAAATTGCTCAGAGTGCTGGAAAGCGGAGAATTCAGACGAGTGGGCAGTGACGTTGTTCGGCAATCCAAAGTAAGAATCATCGCCGCAACGAACAGGGAGCCCGACGAAGCGATTGAAGCAGGTTTTCTGCGGGAAGATTTATATTTTCGTTTAGCGCATTTTCCGATCAAAATTCCGCCATTGCGTCACCGTGATAATGATGTGATTGAGCTGGCAAAACATTTTCTTGCCTATCGTAATGAAGCGACCCAATCAGGAAAAGTTTTTGCCGATGAGGTTTTGGATATATTTGCTCAATACAGCTGGCCGGGGAATGTCAGAGAACTTAAACATTGTGTTGAGCGGGCTCATATTCTTGCGGAAGAACTTATTACTGTCGCTGATTTACCAAACTTTTCGAGTATCCAGTCTATAAAAGACAATGGTATTGGGCCAGGGACATCGATTAAAGATGCAGAAAAAAGTTTGATACTTTCAACGCTTGATGCTTGTAAGCAGAACAAAACTCAAGCAGCAAAACAACTTGGGATCACGGTTAAAACTTTATATAACAAACTGGATCAATATGGCCAGATGGAGCCGCCCCTCCAAACAGGTTCGGAGATTACTTAACCTGCCCTCGTAACAAGTCGATGTCGGAAAAGTGGTGCGCCTGACAGGAATTGAACCTGTGACCCTCGGTTTCGGAAACCGATACTCTATCCAACTGAGCTACAGGCGCTTTGACTTATTGCTGACAGCGCGAATTATACGGACTTTAATAGCCTTAAACCACCGAAAAAGCAGAAAGCCCCGGCCAGTAAGTATTTGCGTTTACGGGCAGAGGCTTTTTATAGCTGGAATCAGCTATCCGGATGGGGAGCGATTTTTTCCAGTTTCCAGATATCCTGATTATATTCTTCCATAGTACGATCAGTGGAAAACTTCCCGCTTCGGGCTGCATTGGTAATGCTCATTGCCGTCCACCGTTCTTTATCCTGATAGGCCTGACCCGCTTGGTGCTGGGCATCGATATAACTACGAAAATCCGCTATTGTCATCCACGGGTCATTTGGACTGGTAAAGGCACGAATGATGTTGTCAAAACAGCCAGGCTCAAACTGATTAAAGTGTCCACCGGTTAATAAATCCACTACACGTTTCAAATCAGCGTCATTGTCGATAATAGCCTGCGGATTATAGTGACCACGTTTTTCGGCAACTTCAACTTCAGAAAGACCGAATAAGAAAAAGTTGTCATCGCCCACTTCTTCGCGAATTTCGATATTAGCGCCATCCAGAGTGCCAATGGTAATCGCACCATTCATCATAAACTTCATATTGCCGGTACCTGATGCTTCTTTACCGGCAGTTGAAATTTGTTCAGATAAATCAGCTGCCGGACAGATGACTTCCATAACTGAGACTTGATAGTTCGGAAAAAACACCACTTTCAGCAAGTCACCAATATCAGGATCATTGTTTACGACATCGGCAACATTGTTAATAAGTTTGATGATCTGTTTAGCCATCACATAGCCCGGAGCTGCTTTTCCACCAAATAAAACACAGCGTTTGGGCAAACCTTCCGTTTGTCCTCGTTTGATCTGATCATACAAATGAATCACATGTAATACATTAAGCAGCTGGCGCTTGTATTCATGGATGCGTTTCACCTGAATATCAAACATGGCTTCTGGGTTAAAAGTGACACCGCAGTCTTTCTCGACCAAAGCGGCCAGGCGTTTTTTATTTTCATATTTGGCTTTATGCCAGGCGTCCTGAAAATCATTGTCATGGGCAAGTGGGGCAAGATTTTCCAGTTCGCTCAGACGGGTAATCCATTTGT
This sequence comes from Methylophaga sp. UBA1464, assembly GCF_002325665.1. NCBI lineage: Bacteria > Pseudomonadati > Pseudomonadota > Gammaproteobacteria > Thiotrichales > Piscirickettsiaceae > Methylophaga > Methylophaga sp. UBA1464. The sequence continues at coordinate 41,200 of NZ_DCSO01000109.1, read as the reverse complement.
CACCTATGGTATCTGTTATCAATTGGCTTAGCACAGGGTTACACCAGGCCATCCAGCGCCGCTGAGTCACACCATTGGTTTTGTTGTTGAATTTTTCTGGCCACAATTGATAAAAGTCTTCAAACAGACCTTTTTTCAGTAACTCCGAGTGGAGGGCAGCAACACCGTTTACTGAAAAACTACCGATAATGGCTAAATGGGCCATACGAACCTGTTGCTGGGAACCTTCCTCAATAATTGACATCCGCGCCAACCGCTCTTTATCGCCAGGCCAATGATTGGCAACTTCACGTAAGAAACGGGCGTTAATCTCGTAAATTATTTCCAGAATCCGTGGCAATAATCGTCCGAAAAGATTTGCAGGCCAGCGCTCCAAAGCTTCAGGCAGTAATGTATGGTTGGTATAGGCCATAGTGTTTGTGGTGATTTTCCAGGCTTTATCCCAGCCTAATTGATGCTCATCCATTAGCAGCCGCATTAATTCAGCAACGGCAACGGTGGGATGCGTATCGTTAAGTTGAAACACATTTTTATCCGCAAAGTTTTCAAAATCTTCACCGTGGGTAGTGACCCAGTAATCCAGAATATCCTGCAGGCTGGCTGAAGCCAGAAAATATTGTTGACGAAGTCGTAATTCCTTACCGTTTTCACTGGCATCATTTGGATACAGTACCATGCTGATATTTTCTGCTTCATTTTTAGCAGCTACAGCTTCTGTGTAGGAGCCGGCATTAAAATCTTCCAGATTAAATTCATCTGTGGCCGCGGCTTTCCATAAACGCAAGCGGTTCACCGTACCATTCTGATAACCGGGAACTGGTAAGTCATAGGGAACGGCCAGAACATCATTGGTATCAACCCACTGAATTTCCATTTGTCCGTTGGCATTGCGGCGTAATTCAGTATGTCCACCAAACTTGATCCGCTGAGTGTACTCCGGCCGTTCAAGCTCCCATGGGTTACCATCCCTTAACCAATGATCCGGCATTTCCTGTTGATGACCATTTTGTATTTTTTGCTGAAACATGCCGTATTCATAACGCAGACCATAACCTGTCACAGGTAGCTGCAGAGTAGCGCAGCTATCAATAAAACAGGCGGCCAGTCGCCCAAGACCGCCATTACCCAACCCGGCATCATGCTCAAACTCAGCGAGTTCTTCATATTCGAGCCCCAGGTTGATCAGGGCTTTTTTCAGTGGTTCTTCAATACCCAGATTTAATGCAGCATTGCCAGTTGCTCTGCCCATCAAAAATTCCATAGATAGGTAATAAGCTTGTTTACAGCGAGTATCCGCATAGGTGTGCTTGGTGTTTTTCATTCTTTCAAAAAGCCGATCACGCAGGGTGTGGGCCATGGCAGAATACAGGTAATGCCCTGAAGCACAGCCTTTGTCCTGACCGAGATATATTCCGAAATAGCGTTTAAAATCTTCGGTTAAAGCGAGCGTGTTCATCCCCAGTTTTGACGTCTGATAAAGCTCAGGCAAAGGGGTTGTTATCGCGGTATATCTTGGCGTCATAGCGGCAATCCTTGAATGGGAATCGTTATGGAAAAAAACAGATGTGGGTACGGGCTTTGGCTACGATGCCATGAAGCGCCAGCTTCAACATTGAACTTAATTATTCTATGGTAGCATTGCACCCATTGAAGTAAACGTTAGCAGAGAGTGGCGACATCTGCCATCACCTGCAGCATAAATTTTGTAATAAATTGATTCAGCAGAAAATTCTAATCTTGTGCTGGGGTTGAAAGCTCAAACCATTCATCAAGAACCTGTATCGCTTCATCACGACCCTGATGATTCAAAGATGAAAATAATTGTACTGAGGCATTTAATCCGGCTTCCTTCAATTCCTTTCGAACTTGCTGTAAAGCGTTGCCACCGGCTCCACGGCCCAACTTGTCAGACTTGGTTAACAGGATATGAATCGGCAGTTCAGCCTGTTTGGCCCAGCCTAGCATTTGTAAATCAAAGTTTTTTAGCGGGTGACGTATATCCATCATCAGCATTAATCCGCGTAATGATTGCCGCGTTTCAAGATATTTACTTAGTGTTGCCTGCCATTTCAGCTTCATTTTTTCCGGGACTTTGGCATAACCGTAACCGGGAAGATCAACCAGCGCTCTTTCATCATCAAGATGAAAAAAATTGATCATTTGCGTTCTTCCTGGTGTCTTACTGATGCGTGCCAGTGCTTTTATTCCCGTGATAGTGTTGATTGCACTGGATTTTCCGGCATTAGAGCGGCCTGCAAAAGCCACTTCAAAACCTGAATCGGATGGTAGTTGGGACAATTGTGTCGCGCTGACAGTATAATGCGCGCTGCGGTATAGCTCTGACATTTCAGTCTTTCCAGGTGCAAAAAAGTGCCAATAAGAGTAGCATACCGGAAGTTTTGTATCCGAAAGTTAGTAGCCAGGAACGACAATGAAAAAATTTATTTTTGCAGTGGTGTTGGGTTTTGGAGTAACAGCTTCACCGCTAGTCTTAGCTGCAGGTGACATTTCCGCCGGCAAAGCAAAATCAGCGGTTTGTGCAGCCTGTCATGGTGTTGATGGGAACAGTCCTTCTGATATGTATCCCAAACTGGCCGGACAGCATGCCAGTTACATCTATAAACAGTTAGTCGAATTCAAAAGCGGCAAGCGTGAAAATGCGATTATGGCACCAATGGTTGCCGGGTTATCTGAAGAAGATATGGCAGATTTAGCGGCTTATTATGCCAGCAAAGAGTCTACTCCTGGCGCCGTAAGTGAAGATTTGCTGGACCTCGGTAAGCAGATTTATCGCGGTGGCAACAGTGAATCGGGAGTGCCAGCCTGCATGGCCTGTCATGGCCCAAATGGCAGTGGTATGCCTGCAGCGAAATGGCCGAAACTATCTGCTCAATATCGTGCCTATACAGAAGCGCAATTACACGCTTTTGCAAATGGTGAGCGGCATAACGATCCTAATGGCATGATGCGTGATATTGCCTCTAAGATGACAGAGGAAGAGATCAAAGCGGTTTCCGCTTATGTATCCGGTCTGCACTAAATGCTGATAATGCTCCGGTGAAAATGATTCAACATTTCACCGGAGTCATAAATCGGCTCATGTTTGAGCTATATCATGTCTGAGTCCACTAAAAAAGGTCCATCAAGCCTGAGTTTTACACGCCGGTTATTTCTGTTTATCGGTTCGATGGAGCTTGCTATCACCTTATTACTGACGTTAGCAGTCGCCTCTGTTATCGGTACAGTACTGCAGCAAAATCAACCCTATGCTGATTACGTCATAAAATTCGGACCATTCTGGTTTGATGTGTTTGAGCAACTTGGGCTTTATGATGTATACAGCGCTATGTGGTTTATAACAATCCTTGCGTTATTGGTTATTTCTACATCAGTCTGCGTTATCCGCCATTTCCCTGCCATGACCAAAGAAATGTGGCAATTGCGCACCAATGTGCAGAAAAAATCATTAAAAGCCATGCACCACAGTGCTCAGTGGCAATCAAACGACAATCTGCAAACCGTTGCCAATAGCCTGCAAAAGGAATTCAAAAATCTCGGCTTTCGCAGCCGGCAAACCGTCAAGCAAGACGATGCGATCTTAATTTCGGCGATGCGGGGTGGGATGAATCGCCTTGGTTATTTATTCACCCATATTGCCATTGTGGTGATTTGTGTTGGCGGCCTGTTTGACAGCAACATGCCGCTCAAACTTGCAGAATGGCGTGGCGATATCAAAATTGAGACACGTGATCTTTCGATTCGTGATATTCCTGCGGAGAGTCGGCTGGGAGAGGGAAATCAGGGATTCAGAGGATCTGTCAGTATTCCGGAAGGTAAGGCCTCAGAAGTGGTTTTTTTGCCGGTCCGTGACGGGTATTTACTGCAAGCTTTGCCGTTTCGTATTGAAGTTAAAGATTTCCGAATTGAACATTATCCCAACGGTCAGCCGAAATCATTTGAATCTGATTTAGTTATTCACGATGATGAGCTGGATGCGCCGATGGAGGCAACAATCGCGGTAAATCATCCGTTGATCTATCGTGGGCATGCGATTTATCAGGCCAGTTTCAGTGATGGCGGTTCTTTATTGAGTCTGGATGCCTGGCCATTAGACAGTCGAGCCGGAACCGAACCTGTGTCTATCCAGACCAAAGTATTTGAAAATCGACAAATGCTCTGGGGTGAAGAAAGCATGCAGTTGGAAATGATTGATTTCCGTCCCTTTAATATCAATCCTGATCCTACTGAAGAAGATATGCGCAACGTACGTGATTTTGGCCCAAACTTCACATTCAAATTGCGTACTGAGACCGGCGAAGCCAGAGAATATGAAAACTACATGTTTCCGGTGGAGCGTGATGGCCGTGAATATTTTTTAAGTGGTGTACGCAATACCCCGGCTGAATCTTTTGCTTATCTCTATTTACCTGTTGATGAAGATGGCAGCCTGACACGTTTTCTTGAATATTCGGCCTTGCTGCGTGATGAGGCGCTGGTTTCCGGTATTGCAAACTCAATGATGAAAGAAGCACTTGCCATGCTACCGGAGCGTGATGAAGCACTGGAAGGCAGTTTGCAACAGACTCTGGAAACACTGATCAAAATGTTTGTCCGTGGCGGCTTTGATGAAGTAAGAGACTTTATTGATAACAATCTTCCCGATGCAGAGCGTGACAATTTAGCACCAGCCTATTTAGGCATGTTACGGGAAATGCTGGCACGTATTTATTTCAGCATGGACGGCATTGATCCACAAACGGTGACTAACGACCAGTTACTCTTTTTACAGGATACGGTTGATTCGATCGGCACACTGTCACGTTATGGCTCACCGGTATTTTTACAATTGACTGATTTTGAACATATACAATCTACCGGACTGCAAATTGCGAAGGCACCGGGTAAAAATGTGGTGTATTTCGGTTGTGCCCTATTGGTTATCGGTGTGTTTTTACTATTTTATCTTCCGCAACGACGCCTGTGGGCATGGATTGAGCAAGGGCCTGAGAAGACTGACATCATTCTGGCAGGATCAAGTAATCGCAATGCACGTGAATTTGATACATTTTTCAATGAGCAACAAACCGCATTACCAGCTAAAACGGGGAACTCCCGGCAATTGCCGGGTTCTTAGTGAAAGCGTTATAGAGAGTATGAGAAACCAATGACAACAAATACTGAAATAATGACCAAACCAGCCGCACATACATGGTGGTGGTATAGCCTTTTGTTGCTGGCAACCATTGGTATTTTGACGATTTATCATGAAGTACTGGATGTTTACGAAGTCTCTATTCTGATTTTTACTGCAGTCAGTATGGCATTGGTGGGAAATCAGTGGCCCGGGTTTCGCGGACACTCCATTGCTGTAGCAGTCTTAAGCTTAATGGCTTTGCAGTTGTACGGATCTGAGCTTGGCGCTGCTGAAACCAATGGTCTGCTTAAATATATGTTGGCCAGTCAGTCGGCGATTATGTGGATGAGTGTGTTTTTTATTGCTGCAACCTTTACCTATTTTGGTGGCTTGATTTTTCGTTCTGCTTATACTGAAAAAGTGGGGAGCGCTTTCACCTGGATTGCAACTACATTTGGTATGACAGGACTGATGGTGCGCTGGCGTGAAACCCATATGATGGGTGCTGATATCGGTTATATCCCGGTTAGCAATCTCTATGAAGTATTCATTCTGTTTGCCGTCGTTACAGCACTGCTTTACCTGTTTTATGAACGTCGCTATCAGGTGCGCAGCTTAGGTGGCTTTGTTTTATTGGTGATTTCCGCTGCCGTTATCTTCCAGCTCTGGTATGCATTTGAACGTAATGCGCATGAAATTCAGCCATTGGTTCCTGCACTGCAGAGCTATTGGATGAAAATTCATGTGCCGGCAAACTTTATCGGTTACGGTGCGTTTGCTATGGCAGCCATGATCGGTATCGCCTATTTACTGGTCAGTTGGCGTGCTGCAAAGAATCCTGACAGCGGTGTGGTAAAAGCCATGCCGCCACTGATGATGATGGACGATTTAATGTACAAAAGCATCGCCCTTGGCTTTGCCTTTTTTACAGTGGCAACCATTCTTGGTGCCTTGTGGGCTGCTGAAGCCTGGGGTGGCTACTGGTCCTGGGATCCAAAAGAGACCTGGGCATTGATTGTCTGGCTGAATTATGCTGCCTGGTTGCATATGCGTATGACAAAAGGCTGGAATGGTGTACCGATGGCCTGGTGGGCAATTGTTGGACTGTTCGTGACCTTATTTGCCTTTCTGGGTGTCAATATGTTTTTGTCCGGACTTCACTCATACGGCAGTTTGTAAATATAAAATTTAAGGATATTGAAATGACGAGATCTATTCGTGCTTTGTTACTGACTACGGCGGCATTGTTAATGCCATTTACTGTGTCAGCGGATTCAGCAAGCTACAAAGAGGGCGATCACTACAAGCCAACCACTGAGCGTATGGCGAAAAATACTTCAAATGAACAGATTGAAGTTATCGAGTTGTTCTCGTACTCCTGCCCACATTGCTTTACTTTGGATTCACAAATTATGCAGTGGAAAGAAACCCTGCCTGAAAATGTGAAATTTACTCAGGTACCGGCTATTTTCCGTGATAGCTGGTTACAGCTGGCAAGAGTGTTTTATGCTGCACAAGTTACCGGTGATTCCGAAAAACTGCATAAAGCATTATTTAATGCCATTCATATTGATAAGCGTCGTCTCGATACCGAAGATCGTTTGCTCGACTTTGTCGAAGAGCAGGGCATTGATCGTGAGAAGTTCGTTGAAACGATGAATTCGTTTACAGTCAAAACCAACGTAAAAAAAGCATTAATTATCAGCCAGACATCTGGCGTTCAGGGCGTTCCAGTTCTTATCGTCGATGGACGTTATTTTACTGACGCACCCCTGGCAGGAGGGATGACTGAAATGCTTAATGTGGCGGAGCATTTGATTGAAAAAGTTGAAGCTGAAAAATAATGCTAACTTAACCATTGTCCGAGGCCGGTTAACGAAGTTAACCGGCCTTTTTTTTAC
>NZ_DCSO01000109.1:29892-34080 GCF_002325665.1 Methylophaga sp. UBA1464 | reverse complement strand
CATGGTGCAACATAATATCGTAGTAACGACGAATATTGCCTACGTAACGAACCGGTTCACCACCACGGGCATAACCATAACGGGTCTGGCTGAACCATTGCTGTTTTGCCAGTAATGGCAAATTTTCCCGTACGTCTGACCAGCGATCCGGATTACCGCCATTTTTTTCAGTGAGAACTCTGGCATCTTCCAGATGACCAAGCCCGATATTGTAGGCGGCCAGTGCAAGCCAGGTCCGATCCGGTTCAGCAATACGTTCAGGCAAACGGTTTTTCATAATGGTCAGATAGGCGGTACCAGCAAAGATACTTTGTTCAGGATCCTCCCGGTCACTGACCCCCATTTCTTTTGCAGTAGCCTGTGTCAGCATCATCAAGCCACGTACACCAGTGCTGGAAACAGCTTGTGGATTCCAGTGTGATTCCTGATAGGCAATTGCAGCCAGTAACCGCCAATCATAATCATAAGCCAATGCCGCTGCTCTAAACATAGATTCATATTGTGGCAAATGTGTCTGAATCCGACGGTGAATGGCACGCGAATCCACATAATCAAAACGTCGAATATGACCGAAATAGGTTTCAATTAATTGATCCAGATAGCCGGAAGTTTCGATTTGATCAAAAAAAGCATTTACAGCGAGTTGTAAACTCATATCATCACTGCGTCGCATACCCCAGGCTAATGGTTGCGGATCGGATACATCAAATGCGACCCGTAACTCAGGATAAAGACTATGACTGGCGGCCATCTCGTTGGAATCAACTATGGTGTAGTCAATCAACTCAAGCTGGACCAGTTCCAGTAAACCGCTGGTATCGATTGTCTGATTTTCGGTCCAGGACAATAAAGGGATTTCCTGCTGCAACACAGTGAGTTGTTCGGCGTGACTGCTATTGGCAACTATTTCTAACTGACCGCTGCTGATTTCAGTTATATCGCGAGGTTTTTGACTGCCATGACGGTAAATAAGCTGTTGCGTCACTTCATGATAAATAGGGCCGAACCGCAATCTGTTCTGTCTTGCTCGGGTGATGGTTAACCCTGCCGCCGCAATATCTGCCTGACCATTTTCAATCATATCAAGCGTCTTACTGAGGTTATCGGGGACAGTGACTTTGAGCTCAACATCGAGATAATCAGCAAACGCTTTTGCCAGATCGTACTCAAAGCCGGCCAGTTGCCCCCCGTTATTGTAATAACTGGTCAAGCCGTAGCGGCTGACGACACGGAGTTCGCCACGCTCCAGAATCTGTTCAAGTTGATTGCTGGGGGCATTGCAAGCGCTCAATATGCAGAGCATGAAAATGAGAAAAATTGGCTTTTTCAAAACTTCACTCTGACAGTAGGGCATGAAATTATCCTACATAAGTATCGCTTTGCCCAACAAATTCCCCGAAACTTACAATTGAAAACTGGGGAAGTGTGATGTTCATCGCTTAGAGCGGAAGAAATCTCTTAGCATTTGACTGCTTTCCTCAGCCAGCACGCCTTGTTCACACTTAACCCGATGATTCAGCTGGCTGGTATTAAAAATATCAAAGCAGCTACCGGCCGCGCCGGTTTTCGGTTCAGTGGCCGCGTAAACCACCCGTTCAATTCTGGCATGCACAATGGCACCTGCACACATGATGCAAGGCTCCAATGTGATGTACATTGTAGAATTCGGCAGTCGATAATTCTGTTGCTGCAAACAGGCAGCACGTAAGGCAATAATTTCGGCATGAGCTGAAGGATCCTGTTGACTGATAGGTTGATTCCAACCCGATCCAATAAGTTCATTGTTTAATACAATGACTGCGCCGACAGGAACCTCTCCATATTGTTCGGCTTGTTGCGCCAGTTTCAATGCCTGGCGCATCCAGTATTCATCGTTGACCATGACGGATATAAATATCGATAAGGTTGAGCAAACGTTGGCTGGCTCCCTTGCTCTGTTCAATTAATTGTCTGCCTGCATCCCCCATTTCAGCGCGACGTTGGGGGGCTTTCAATAAATCAATCACCGTATCAGCTAATTGCTCAGGATTTTTAACTTCAATCGCCGCATGGTGTTCGAGAAACTGCTTGGTAACTTCAAGAAAGTTAAAATAATGCGGTCCAGTGATAACGGGTCTGGAAAGCGCTGCAGGTTCCAGTAAATTGTGGCCACCATGAGCAACAAGACTGCCACCAATAAATGCGACATCTGCAGTTCCATAAAAAATAGATAGTTCACCCATGGTATCGACAACCAATGCCTGGATCTGACTGCCACAGGGCTTATTTTCACTTCTACGAAGTGTGTTTAACCCTGCACGTCGGCATAAAGCGGCTACGCGATCAAAACGTTCAGGATGGCGCGGTACAATAACTAACAATAAATCACGAAACTGTCCGCGAATTTTGCGAGCAGCATCTATGATTTGTTCTTCTTCCCCTTCATGGGTACTGGCAGCAATAAACACCGGACGGTTTCCCCACAATGAACGAATCGCTTCTGCTCGTTCCACAGAGCTGGCGGGTAAGGTAATTTCATATTTGAGGTTTCCCACAGCGTGGACTTTTTCTTTGTATGCACCGAGCTGAAGAAATCTTTCGCGATCACTGTGAGTCTGAGTGGCAATTAATGGCAAGCTTTGCAGCATTTGCCGTGTCAGCTTACTGACCTTTTGATAGCCATGGGCACTGCGGGCGGATAGTCTCGCATTGGCAATCACGACGGGAATGGATTGTTCAGCACAGATCAGAATCAGGTTAGGCCATAATTCCGTTTCCATAATAATCCCAAATTGGGGCCGCATAGCCTTTAAGAAACGTTTAATGGCAAAAGGCAGATCGTAAGGCAAGTAAACATGTAGAACGCTGTCGGCAAACAGGCTTTTCACCCGTGCACTGCCGGTTGGGGTCATGGTGGTGATTAAAATCTGATGCTCAGGATATCGTTGCTGTAAACCACTAATTAAGGGTCTGCAGGCCTCTGCTTCGCCCACTGATACAGCATGAACCCAGATCAGGTTTTGTTCAGAAATGCGTTTGGGAATACTGCCAAAACGTTCGTTCCAACGCTTGAAGTAATCCGGTGCCTTGAACCCTCGCCAGATCAATCTGATCAGGACGAGTGGTAAAGCCAGATAAAATAATATTGTGTAAAAGACTTTCAAATTGGACTCACAACGGGCAGTTTTTTTAAGCTTAAATTGAGTTGGGATGATAGCATAGACGCTGTTTTGTATTGTTATTGAACAAATGAATATTCTCAGTAAAAAATTCCTGCACCCGCGATTCTGGCCAAATTGGATTGGTTTGTTCCTGATGCGACTCTCCATTTATTTGCCCAAAACCTGGCAATTGTTTGCTGGCCAGACTTTGGGAAGATTGATGCGATTGTTTATGAAAGATCGTGAGCGTGTTGCTAAGCGGAATATTGAACTATGCTTCCCCGACATGAGCTCTCTGGAGCGCAAGGAATTGCTTAGTGAAAATATGCTAACAATGGGGATGATGCCGATTGAAACAGCTATCAGTTGGTGGGCCAGTGACAAAAGTCTCGAAAAACGTGTCGAATACCACGGACTAGAACATATCCAAAATGCATTGGCAAAAGGCAAAGGTGTGCTGTTACTGACAGGACACTTTACCAGTATGGAGCTAGGCGGTCGGCTGATTATGTTGAAACAGCCTTGTTATGTCATGTTCCGGGAGTTAAAAAGTCCTTTATTTAATGCGGTTATGCTGCAGCAGCGTCAACGCCATAGTGAGGGAACAATATTGCAGGCGGACATGCGAGGCATGTTGCGGGCATTAAAAAAGAATAAGGTTGTCTGGTATGCGCCGGATCAGGATTTTGGTCGCAGAACCAGTGTCTTTGCAAAATTTTTCGGCATCAATGCGGCGACAATTCCAGCGACAGCTCGACTTGCCAAAATGAGCGGAGCAGTGATAGTGCCATATGTTCCGAGACGTATGGCGAATGGGAATTACTCAATTGATATTGGTCCTGCATGGGAAAACTATCCAGTAGGCGATGAACTGGCTGATGCGCAAAGAGTAAATGACTGGATTGAATCGGAAATAAAAAAATCGCCGGCGCAATACTTCTGGGTGCACCGGCGTTTTAAAACTCAGCCTGAAGGCAAGGGCTTGCTATATAAAAAGCCCGGAAAGGATTAATCCTGCATATTCACCTTTAAGATTCCAGCGGAGGTG
>NZ_DCSO01000109.1:19811-29810 GCF_002325665.1 Methylophaga sp. UBA1464 | reverse complement strand
GCAAGATAAACAAGCCCTAGCGATTAAACGGCGAAAAACTGTAACTCAGCATTAACGATTCGGAGCCGGGATTATTTTTGGCGAGGTTAGCATTAGACATATGGTAAAGCGTTAATGCCACACGTGAGCCAGGGGCTACCCGGTAACCGATTTCGATACCCGAACGAAATAAAAAACCGCTTCCCAGATCCTGCCCATCACCATCTTCGTATCCGACCACAGCAAGTTGCGGGGTTAAAATCCATCTCTCTCCAAGGTTAATATCATATCGGCCTCCGGCATGCGCCCAGTATCCGCCATCGGTATTGGCGTTGATGCCGATGGCCGGGATAATGTTAAAGAAGGATTCCTGGGCAGCAAAACGATATTCAACACCTAGTTCCAGCGAACTGTCTTCAAAAACTTCAAAGCTCCCTGCAGATATGGCGATTTCTGGTGATTGTGCCTGGACGTTAAAGCAGGCCAGCATGCCGATGAGTCCGAAAATGCCCTGTTTTTTCATCTGTTATTGTCCTTTTTAAACTTACCAAAATCAGTTTATTAGATAGCATGATTCATGCACTTTGAGAAGTTTAAAGCAAAAAAAAACCACCCGAAGGTGGTTTTTTTGTTCCATAAACGTTGAATTAACGTTTTGAGAACTGTGGTTTCTTACGTGCTTTATGCAGACCGATTTTCTTACGTTCAACAGCCCGGGCATCACGAGTGATGAAGCCTGCGCTACGTAAATCAGTTTTCAGTTCGCTGTTGTATTCAACCAATGCGCGGCTGATGCCATGACGGATTGCACCGGCTTGGCCGTTGTTACCACCACCACGAACAGTGATGTTGAGGTCAACTTTATCAAGCATTTCAACCAGTTCAAGTGGCTGGCGAACAACCATACGAGATGTTTCACGACCGAAGTAATCTTCAAGGCTGCGAGTGTTGATGGTAATGTTGCCGCTGCCTGGCTTCATGAATACACGAGCGGTTGAGCTTTTGCGGCGGCCTGTAGCGTAGTAAGAATCTGCCATGACGATATCCGATTAAATTTCGAGCATTTTAGGTTGTTGAGCTGCGTGCGGGTGTTCAGTACCAGCATAAACTTTCAACTTGCTGAACATAGCACGGCCCAGAGGGTTTTTAGGCAACATGCCTTTCACTGCTGTCTGGATGACACGCTCAGGTGCTTTGTCCAGTTGTTTTTCCAGCGAAATAGATTTAATACCACCGATGTGACCCGTGTGATGATAGTAAATTTTATCTTTCATTTTGTTGCCGGAAACACGCAGTTTTTCAGCGTTCACAACAACAATGTAATCGCCGGTATCAACGTGAGGTGTATAGATAGCTTTGTGTTTGCCGCGCAGACGGCGAGCGATTTCTGTTGCCATACGGCCCAGAGTTTTGCCATCGGCATCAATTACGAACCAGTCGCGACGAACTTCTGCTGGTTTTGCACTTAAGGTTTTCATTCCGCGGGGTGCTCCTGAAAATATACGCATGCGGTCAAATAAAGAGGGAGAATGTTACGGATTCACACTAAGTATGTCAACTGCAATTAACTAAATACAAACAGCAAGATGCCGCCCAGTAACAAACGGTATAGGACAAAAGGCCACATACCGATACGTTCCAGTAACTTCAGAAACAAATAGATACATATATACGCGCTGATGGCAGAGAAAACGGCACCTGCGGTCAACGCAAACCAGTCGGTAGCCTGGTCGGCTTTAATCAGCTTTAACGTTTCGAGTCCGCCGGCCAGAAAAATAACCGGTATAGATAGTAAAAAAGAGAATCTGGCAGCTGCCTGACGGGTTAATCCTAACATTAATGCAGCTGTCATGGTAATGCCGGAACGTGATGTCCCCGGAATTAATGCCAAAGCCTGAACGATTCCGATAATGAAAATGTCTTTCCAGCCCATTTGCTGTTCATTACGGCTGCGTCGACCTTTCCAGTCAGCCCAGCCTAATAGCAGTCCAAATAAAATCGTGGTGCTGGCAATAACCAGTGGACTGCGCAAAAACAGCTCGATAAAGTCACCGAGAAACAATCCGGCCGGACCAACGGGAATGGTGCCAATAATCACGGCCCAGGCTAATTTACTTTCACCAACAGTCTGTCTTTGTTGCAGTGAACCAAACCAATCAGTAATAAGCTGTCTGATAGTAGTGCGAAAGTAAAAGATAACCGCCGCCAGAGTGCCAACATGGACCGCTACATCAAAAGCCAGCCCCTGATCTTCCCAGCCGGCAATAATGGGCAACAGGATTAAATGAGCAGAGCTTGAAATGGGCAGAAATTCAGTCAGCCCCTGTAACAGGGCGAGGGCAATGATTTGTATAATTTCCATATTTTTTTCCGTGAACAGCCTGATCGATAAAAAGGCTCATTATTAATAGGTCTTATATTACCCGGCTTCGTGTTAAAATTAGTGATTGACTGCCACTTCTCAAACTAGGATTCGCTGACCCATTATGTCAACTCGTATAAGAGAAATCCCTTACAACTACACTTCTTTCTCAGATCGTGAAATCGTTATTCGGTATCTTGGTGAACCGATGTGGGAAATTCTGCAACAGTTACGTGAGCAACGCAAAACGGGTCGCAGTGCCAAGATGTTGTTCGAAGTATTGGGTGATATGTGGGTTATTTCGCGCAACCCTTATATTCAGGATGATTTGATCGAAAACCGCAAGCGTTGGGACTCCCTCCGTCATGCGTTGCATCATCGTCTGGATCAGATCCGCGAGCGCGCTACCGAAAATAAGAATCAACTGGCACTGCAATTGGAACAGGCAGCTCGTAAAGCGGTAGAAAAGTTTGAGCGAGAACTGCTGGCGACTGCTGATCGCCGTAAAGTGGTGATGCGTCGTCTTAGCCGTGTGACTAAAAAACATAATATCTGTTTTGATGGTTTGTCGCGTGTGTCGCATGTGACTGATGCTACTGACTGGCGTGTTGAGTACCCGCTGGCCGTGATCAAACCCGATAATGAAGAAGAAATGGCTGCCATTATTGCCGCCAGTATCGAGTTAGGATTAACCGTCATTCCTCGTGGTGGTGGCACCGGCTACACCGGTGGTGCAATTCCATTGACGGCTGACAGCGTAGTCATTAATACCGAAAAGCTGGAAGGTCTGGGGGGCGTTGTTTATCGCAAGCTCCCCGGTCGTGATGATGAAGTCGCTACCGTTCGGGCTGAAGCCGGTGTGGTGACGCGTCGTTTATCGGACCTGGCCGGCAAAAATGGTTTGGTCTTTGCGGTAGATCCAACATCACAGGATGCCTCGACCATTGGCGGTAATGTGGCGATGAATGCCGGTGGTAAAAAAGCGGTTATGTGGGGAACGGCACTGGATAATCTGGTTTCATGGAGGATGGTGACACCCGATGCCACCTGGATGGAAGTTGAGCGTCTTAATCATAATATGGGAAAAATCCACGATATTGAGATGGCCACTTTCCGTATCAGCCGTTATCAGGCCGATGGTAAGACCTTGCTGGAAGCGCCTGAAGACATTGCTATTCCGGCACAGCAATTACGTAAACTGGGCTTGGGTAAAGATGTAACCAACAAGTTTCTGGGCGGTTTACCCGGTATTCAGAAAGAAGGCTGTGATGGTCTGATTACCTCTGCTGTGTTTGTTTTACATCGTATGCCGCAATTTATTCGTACGGTGTGTCTGGAATTTTTTGGTAATGATCTGACCAAAGCCGTGCCGGCAATTGTGGAAACCAAAAATTTCCTCGATAGCAACAAAAAAGTGTTGTTGGCAGGCATGGAACATCTCGATGAGCGTTATGTAAAAGCTGTTGATTACAGTACAAAAGCACCTCGTTCAGAATTACCGAAAATGGTTTTGCTGATCGATATCGTTGGTGATGATGAAAATGCCGTCGCTGAAGCCAGTTCTGAGGTTGTTCGGTTATCCAATGCCCGTGAAGGGGAGGGCTTTGTTGCTGTAAGTCCTGAAGCAAGAGCCCGTTTCTGGGCTGATCGTGCTCGTACGGCCGCGATTGCCAAACATACCAATGCTTTCAAAATCAATGAAGACGTGGTTATTCCGCTTGAGCGCCTGTCGGAGTACAACGATGGTATTGAACGTATCAATATTATTCACTCTACCCAGAATAAATTACGAATGGTGGATACGGTGCTGCAGTTTTTAAGCAGTGAACCGAAAGAGCTCAAACAAACCGTTAAGAAACTGGATGACAGCGCGGAAAATGATGCCATCCTGCAATCAAAGATTGATACCGCCTGCAGCCATTTACGGGTGGTGCAAACCCGCTGGCAGGAAGTTTTGGATAATCTTGACTCTGTCGCACTGAATCATAAGGAACTGTTATCCGATGAGGTTCTGAATTTACTGGCGGATACCGATACATTATTTAATGTACTGCAACGCCGTGACCTGCGTATTTCTTATCGTAAGGAAGTCGAAAAACCCCTGAAAGAGTTGTTCCAGGGGCAATCTCTGGAAGCTCTGCGTAACAAGCTGGATGATATTCATAAAGAACTGCGCTCAAGCCGCCTGTTTGTCGCTACGCACATGCATGCCGGTGACGGTAATGTGCATACCAATATCCCAGTGAACTCAAATGACTATCAAATGATGCATGAAGCAGAATTGATAGTTGATGAAGTCATGAAGCTGGCTGGCGATCTGGGCGGTGTTATCTCGGGTGAGCATGGTATTGGTCTGACCAAGATGCAGTATCTGGATAAAGCGACCATTGATGCGTTTGCCGGTTACAAGCAAAAAGTGGATCCACTGGGACGCTTTAATGCCGGAAAATTGCTGGCGGGGTCCGGGTTGGAAAATGCCTACACGCCTTCGTTGCGATTATTGCAGCAGGAAGCTTTGATCCTTGAAGCCAGTGACTTGGGTGAGATAAACAACGATATCAAGGATTGTTTGCGTTGCGGTAAATGTAAACCGGAATGTACTACTCATGTACCTCGTGCCAATTTATATTATTCACCACGTGACAAAATCCTGGGCACCGGTTTGATTATGGAAGCGTTTCTCTATGAGGAACAAACCCGTCGTGGCATTTCAGTACGTCATTTTGAGGAAATGAATGATGTCGCTGATCACTGCACGGTTTGTCACCGCTGTCTGAATCCGTGTCCGGTCAATATTGACTTTGGTGATGTGTCAATGAAGCTGCGTGCCGTGTTGAAAAAACAGGGTAAACGCCATGTGAATCTGGGCACCTGGTCTTCGATGGCGTATCTGAATGCGACTGATCCACTGACCGTGAAAATCATGCATAAAACCATGATTCAATTGGGGTTCAAAGCCCAGCGTCTGGCACATTCGGCGGCTAAGTATCTGGGACTTCTGGCGAACAAAAAGAAAAAGCCACCATTGCCTACTACCGGTAAAACACCATTGCGTGAACAGGTTGTGCATTTTGTTAAAAAACCAATGCCGGGCAATCTGCCAACGCGAACCACACGCGGTATGTTGGGTCTGGAAGATGACAAAATGGTGCCGATACTTCGTGATCCGACTAAAGTCACGGAAGATTCCGATGCGGTGTTTTATTTCCCGGGGTGTGGTTCAGAGCGTCTGTTCAGTCAGGTAGGGCTGGCGACTCTGGCGATGCTTTATGAAGTGGGGACTGAAACGGTATTGCCGCCAGGCTATTTATGTTGTGGTTATCCGCAGGCCTCTACCGGTGATGATGATAAAGCGACGGCGATTTCCACCAGTAACCGGGTACTTTTCCATCGCGTTGCCAATACGCTGAACTATATGGATATCAAGACCGTTATCGTGTCTTGCGGTACCTGTATGGATCAGCTGCTTAAATATGAGTTTGAAGCCATTTTCCCCGGCTGCCGATTATTGGATATTCATGAGTATCTGATGGAAAAAGGCGTGAAGATGCAAGGTGTCGATGGCGTTCAATATATGTATCACGATCCCTGCCATACACCGATGAAAACTTACAAACCGACTTCCGTGGCGGCCAGCCTGCTGGGGCAGGATGTGACGCTGAATGATCGTTGCTGTGGCGAAGCGGGTTCATTTGCGGTTGCACGTCCGGATATTGCCACACAGGTCCGCTTCCGTAAGGAAGAAGAGATCACAAAGGGGATTCAGGAGCTGACTGGCGAGGATAAAGCCGTAAAAGGCAATGTGAAAATGCTGACCTCATGTCCGGCATGCCAGCAAGGTCTGTCACGTTATAACGAGGATACCGGCATAGAAACCGATTACATCGTGGTGGAAGTCGCCAAACATGTACTGGGTGAGAAATGGCACACACAGTTTATTGATAATGTGAAAGCCGGTGGTATTGAGCGGGTACTACTTTAGTAAAACTCAATGATCCCGAACGCAGGCAGTCTGCGTTCGGGATTTTTATTTAAACAAACTTTAATGCATAGGCGTTAATGCTTCACCATTGAAGCTCACACGATCCCAGCCATAACGCAGAAAGTTACGGATATTCTGATGGTCATCACCTTTAGGGTTGAGCAAAACATCGCTGCGGTAATAACGTCCAAAACAGGCTAATGTCTGTGATTCGCCCAATTCATGCAAAATGCCAAAAAACAGAATCTTGCATGATCCATTATTTTCTCCGGCATTGTTATGCAACTCCCCGTTGTGAAATGCAGTAGGAGTGAACTGATAGTTCGCATCAATCACCGCCATCGTATCTTCAAAATCAATCTCAGACGGATTGTTTGTCAAGGTAGCGAGAAATGTCGCTAAATCCATAATAAAACTCCAAAATCAGCTAAAAAAGCGGGTAAACACAGAAACTGGTTCACGATCTGTTCGATAGTCATTGACGGCTGCCGTGGTGTCTTCATATCCCAAAGCCATGCCACACACCAGAATACTGTCAGCAGGATAGTCCAGAATGGTTTTAATTTGTTGGGGATATTCTGCCAGAGCCGCCTGGGGGCAAGTTGCCAGTCCTTTCTCCTGAGCCACTAACATCAGGTTTTGCAGAAACATGCCAAGATCCAGAAATGAGCCGGTCTGCATTTCGGTATCCATAAAAAACAATAACATTACCGGTGCATCAAACGCCCGGTAATTCGCTTCCCATTGTTTTTGCTGAGCGACCTTGTCTTTTCGATCAATCTGTAGACTTTGATACAGCTGCAATCCACAAGCACGGCGGCGTTCGATATATGGGGAGTGCCAGATTTCCGGATAATAGGAATAATCGGGTGCTGATTGAATGCCCTGCTGAAATGCATAGACCAAACTATCGCTGATTTTTTGCTTGGTTTGGCCCGTAAGTACAGCAACTTGCCATGGCTGTGTATTAGCTCCTGAAGGTGCGTAGCGGGCAATATCCAGTATTTCACAGATATCATCTTCACTGACGGGCTTATTTAAAAAAGCCCGAGTACTATGACGTTGCTTAATCAGATCATTAATCTTCATATTTTGGCTCTGCTTCTTTTAATCTCAGTACCACGCCTAACATCAATATTGCCAACCCCAGTAAAAGCAATTGCATGCCAATACGCCCCCACAGCATCGTTATTGAAGCACTAAAAGCGATAACCAACATGATAAGTGCCTGGATTTTAGTACGTCGGCGGACTGTTTTGGTTTGATCCCATTGTTTTAAAGGTGCACCAATCCAGCGATTATTTAATAACATCGCGTGAAAACGTGGTGAGGTCTCAGCAAAACAGGCTAAGGCGAGAATCATGAATGGCGTGGTGGGCATAACGGGAAGTAACGCCCCGATTATCCCCAAAATGATACAAATCCAACCACAACTGAAGATTAAATAATGTTTAATTTTTTTTTGCATAGCCTGAAAAGCATAGCCGAAACCAGGTTTTAGTTCGATGTAAAGGATTGTTATAGAAGGCGAGTTAAATGTTAATGTCATTATCGAATCATGATTATACGTGTTGACTCATCAAAATGAGTTTCAAATTACATAATTTTAAAAATCAGGGTTTGTTCTAAGATTCCTTTGTATGCTTGTGACAGGCTTAGATGATTGATTAGCGTTGAGTTCGCCAAAGAGGGTAGTAATGGAAAAGCGAAACAAAAAATTTCAGTTATCAATTCGTACGGCAGTGGTCGCCGGCTTAATACTTTTCAGCCTGCTGGTGGCTGTTGCCAGCATCACGGTGCAGTATTATTTCAATAAAAATGCCGCGGAGAGTTCCATTACCAAGCGTTACCAGCAAACGCTAAAAAGTATTCACGAGTATCTGGACTCAATTGATACACGAGCCAAAAATGAAATTAACGAATTGGCACAATTACCGGCGATAGCTGAAAATCCCCGGATGAGTGGTGATACTCGTCAGGTACTGATGGCGGTCATGCAGCGTAATCAGTTATTTCAATCGGTTTATATTGGTCAACAGAGCGGTGATGTCGAGCAGCTCATCAATCTCCAGTCCTCACCTGATTTGCGCCCGCATTTACGGGCAGAAGAGGCTGATCGGTGGTTATTAATCAAAATATTTAATCAGGGAGAGCAGCAACAACGCCGGCTGGAATACTATGACCGTAACTTTACGCTGCGCCATGTCTGGCAACATAATAGCGATATCGATATTAATCATCACCCATGGTTTTCTGACGCGAAAACCAATGCGGCTATTAAAACTCAATCTTACCTGCTAGCCGAAATTAAAACGCCTGCACAGAGCTATTCGATTAAGTTGCCTGACAGTGGTGCAGTGCTAGCAATTACCGCAGAACTGTCACCGTTATCTACGCTATTGCAAAATCGCGATCTGGGCAAAGCTACGGAAATCTATTTTTATCCGCAAACCGGCGGGGTGATCGCGTCAAACCAGCCCGAAAAGTCAACGGCCTTATTACCTGCCGCTCCCCGGCTTGAGCTCAGTAATGAGCAGTTAGCAATAATTCAGAATGATCCGGTATTAAGCGTCACCAGTGAGATAGACTGGCCGCCGTTAAATTATTCAAACAACGGTGTACCAAGTGGTTATGCAGTTGATGTGCTGGCCTATATTTCACGAATGACGGGCCTAGAGATGCAATTTATTTCCGGTGAGAGCTGGCAGGAACTGGCGACGCAGTTCGTGGATGGTGAACTGGAAATCATGCAACCGGTTTTTTACAGTGAATTTCGTAACTTCATGGGCGAAATGACCATCCCGTTTGTCGAGGTTCCTTATGGCATCATTACGACTTCACAAACACCTATAACCCACATTTCCGAGCTAAATAATAAAACCGTTGCCATCCCCGAGGGCTGGTCATTAATCGGGAGACTGCAGGCTGATTTTCCGGATATCAATATTATCGAAACGGAGACAACAAGAGGTATTTTTGAGGCGGTTATCAGTGGAAAGGCAGATGCTGGAATGGATACGGCAATTACCTTGCAATACATTACCGCACAGGAATATGCCGATGAAATAATGGTGCACCAAGGTGTTGATTTTGCCCCGGCTGAATTACCTGCCGGTTTACATTTTATGGTGAATCGACAACGAACCGGTCTGGCTGAAATTTTTAACAGTGCACTGGAAAATTTATCGGATACCCACCATCAGGCGTTAGTCGATAAGTGGTTTAATTCAATTGATAGAGAAGGTAATCCACAAGCTTTCAGTTTCGATCGTTTCAGAAGTGATGCGTTACAGGTCTCCGATGAGCTGCAATCAATAACGCTTAATGGGCAGGATTATTATGTCTATCACCGCGCTATTGAAATGAATGATGCTGAGAGCCAGTTTCTCACCATCATTTCACCGCAGAATACCGTGATGAGTATGGTGTGGAGTAAAAGTAAAAATGCTGCACTGGTTGCTGCTCTGATGCTGTTGCTGTTACTGCCATTCAGTTGGTGGTTCGCCTCTATCCTGGTATCCAGACTGAAAAAAATTCAGCTGGATATAGATCATGTTCAACAGCGTCATTTTGCTGCCATCAACTCCCAATCCAGTCACCTGCTGGAGTTCAATGCATTGAGCGATAAGCTGCGTGATATGTCGCTGGCAACGCAGTTTTATCAAAAGTCTCATCA
>NZ_DCSO01000109.1:19222-19776 GCF_002325665.1 Methylophaga sp. UBA1464 | reverse complement strand
AAAGTCTCATCAGCAGTGGACGGATAGCCTGGTGGAATCTGTAGCGCATGCTATAGATGCAAAGTCAGCTTATCCAACCCGCCATTGTGAGTTAGTCCCTGAGCTGACAATGTTACTGGCAGACAAAGCCTCTGAGTCAAATGAATCAGCTTTTAAAGACTTCCAGCTGGACAATGACGTTCAACAACGAGAATTGCGTTTAGCAGCCTGGTTGCATAGCTATGGAAAAATCACAACACCGGAATATCTGGTTGATAAGCGCACCAAACTGGAAATGCCATATAACCGTATCCATGAAATTCGTATGCGCTTTGAAGTACTTTGGCGGGATGCCGAAATTGAATTCTGGCAACAGACGATGCAACGACCCGAAAAAAGAACGGTTTATGAAGACGCTTTAAAGGTGAAGCAGATCCAGCTTGAAGATGACTTTGCCTTTGTCGCCCAATGTAATATTGGTACGGAGTTTATGGATCAGAATACCAATGAACGACTGAAACGTCTGTCAAAGATAAGCTGGCAACGACATTTTGATGATCAACTCGGTTTATCGC
>NZ_DCSO01000109.1:9849-19159 GCF_002325665.1 Methylophaga sp. UBA1464 | reverse complement strand
GGATCAACTCGGTTTATCGCCGGTTGAGCTTGCCCGGTATCATGATTCAAATACCCGTCTTCCTGCCACTGAACAGCTGCTTGACGACAAGCCGGAACACATCATCCCGCATAATCAGAAAGCGGCTGAAGATGCAAAATCCGGCGTTAATCTGAATCAGCCGGAATATGGCTTTAATCATGGTGAACTTTACAATCTGACCATTGAATCCGGCACTTTGACCAAAGAAGAGCGTTTCAGAATTAATGAACATATTCTGACCACCATCAAAATGCTTGAGTCACTTCCCTATCCTGATGAGCTTTCAAACATTCCGCGTTATGCGACAACTCATCTGGAAACCATGAATGGCACCGGGTATCCGCGTGGTTTGACGGCAGAAAATTTATCGGTGCCGGAACGCATTATCATGCTGGCCAATGTGTTTGAAGCGTTAACGGCAGCAGAACGTCCTTATAAAAAAGCCAAAACCTTAAGTGTGGCGATTTTCATTTTGCATCAGCTGGTTGAGCAGCAACTGATGGATCGTGATGTGTTTGAATTATTTCTCACCAGCGGGGCCTATAAGCAATACGCTGAACGTTTCATGGCGGCTGAACAAATTGATGAAGTCGACATCAGCAGGTTTATCAGCGATGCCGACCGTTATATTTAGCGCTGAAGCGTTATAATTAATCTACCAATTCCGGTATTTTTAGTGAGTTCTTGATGGCAATTCAGTGGTTCCCCGGGCATATGCATAAAGCCGGGCAGGAAATGAAAAAAATCCTGCCGCAAATGGATCTGATAATTGAAGTACTGGATGCCCGGCTGCCTTATAGCAGTTCCAATCCGATGCTTGCCGCAATACGTGGAGATAAACCCTGCCTGAAAGTGCTTAATAAGGCCGATCTGGCTGATCCTGCACTCACTGCAATCTGGCAGGAATATCTTGAACAGGAACAGGGCATAAAAACACTGGTTTTGTCGGCAAATGCGACGTCGCGAGGCAAGGAATTGATTGCGATGTGCCAAACCATGGTGCCCGGTAAAGCCAGCAGTGTAAAAAAGATACAGGCACTGATTATGGGCATCCCGAATGTTGGAAAATCGACGTTAATTAATGCGTTGGCCGGACGACAGATAGCCAAAACAGGTAATGAACCGGCGGTAACCAAAGTGCAGCAACGGATTATTGTTGATGATGTGGTGGTGTTGCATGATACGCCGGGCGTGTTATGGCCAAATCTGGAAAATCACGACAGTGGTTATCGTCTGGCGATCACCCATGCGATAAAAGAAACAGCCTTTGAAAATCACGATATAGCTTTATATGCCGTCAAGTATCTGATGCAGCAGTACCCTGAAGCCCTGTTCAGTAGATTTCATGTGGATGACATCACAGACCACGAGCAAACGATGTTGGAAAAAATGGCTCAAAAACGTGGTTGTATTAAAGCGGGTGGCGTGGTGGATATTGAGCGGATTAGTAAAATTCTGCTCACTGAATTACGCAATGGTCAGCTTGGCAGACTGACGCTCGAAACGCCCGAGATGACTGAGCATGAGTGGTTACAGGTAATACAGAGACGCGAAGAAAAAGCGGCCAAAAAAGCGGCTCGTAAAAGTAAACGCTGATAGCTGGCAACATCTGCGGGTTTAATCGGTCTATTCAACAACGTTAATGGAGAAATGAGTTATGCGTATTTTAAGTCTTTCACTGATGCTTATATTGACGGCTTGCGGGGCAACAAAACCCTCTCTTTATGCAAAATCAAATAACGATATTACCTATGAGCAGGTTCTGCAGAATATCGAGATGCATCAAGGACAAACGGTTCGCTGGGGTGGAATGATTGCTCAGGTAGCCAATTACGAGGATTTTTCAGAGTTGACTATTGTGCAATTTCCATTGACCCGGCATGGGGTGCCTATATCAACTGAAAACAGTGCCGGGCGCTTTATTGTTCGCAGTGAACGATTTCTTGACCCATTGATTTATTCACCGGAGAGACTGGTGACGTTTCTTGGAACCGTCAAGACACTGCAGCTGCAGAAAGTCGATCAGAAAATGTTATCCGTGCCTTTGGTTACAATGGAAGATGATCATGTCTGGCCACAAAAAGATCCGGAATCATCCCGGGCCTATAACCCCAAACATGACGCGCCATTTTTGGGTTATGGTTATTATGGAACCGGCACCTATTCCCCTTAAAGACTGCGCTGTTGCTTGCGTCTTAATCTAAATAATAATTATTTGCATTTAGAATAATCAATCCTTATACTGCATCTAACCTTATCAATCTTGCTGAGGTATTTAAGATGCAGACATCAAAAACGTACTTTCCGAAACAAAATGCCATACAAGTAGCGTTTAGCCCTGATCGACTGGAAGCGTTAATCAGTCAGGGAAAACTACACGCTGCTGACTTTAACTGTCTGGACAAAAAATCCAAACGAACGGTGTGGAGCATGTTGCTCGCCGCCGCAGCTCACAGATTGAGTTAATCATGAATGTAAACAGAGCCGAACGAGCAGAAACCTGGTGTGAAGCTGTCATTTTAGCCGCCAATGAGCAACTGGAATCAATGTATCGTCAACATGCTTCAGCATGCCTGGCGTTGCAGATTTCACGAAATTATCGATTATTACTGACCCACAACGAACATCCCTTAAAGAAACAGCACTGGCGGGCCTTATCTCAGCGCTGGCTGCTCAGTTATCAACTTCATCGAGGCCAACAACGTGGATTACCCGATATGTTGGAAAGTCTCTGAATTTTCAAATTTACAATAAGGAACTTCATCATGGCTTCAAATTCCTGCCAACCTGAAAATGTTTTTTCTTCCAGTACCTGTGACATCCAGTTTTGTCCTGATTGTCAGATGGTGCATGTCAATATGGGCGCTATCACCATCCGTATGACCGAACAGCATTTTGCCACTTACGCAATTGATATCAGCAAAGCGTTGTTTCATATGCGGCAACGTGAAATTCATCAGGCGGATATGCGGGTAATGATGTAATTAAGCATTTCGCGCTGTAATTCAGACGATCATGATTCAGGCTGTTTAATGTCACTTTAAGTGATATCAGTCACCATTGAAGGGAGCTTGGCTCCCTTTTTTGTCTGAAATGTATGGCAAGATAAAATCCTGCTGCTATTTTCAGCTATGCTTACACTTTACTTGTCAGTAATGGTTGAGGAATGCGGTGAATGCTGAAAGGGATTAAAGTCGCGGGTGTCGTGATAATTTCTTCGCTGATATTGATTTGGCTGGCTTGTGGAATACTGATAAATCATGCCAAGGATTTGAAGCTGGAACAAATCAAGCTTGCTGCCCCATGGTTGCTTGAACATTACAAAGTCACAGATGTACCAGTGAAAAATGGATGGCTGTTGGCCGATCAGCTGTTTATCGAAATTGAATCGCAGCTTTATGTGAATGCCGAACCTAAACTACGTCTTAACCGTCCATTATTAGGTGGGATTTTACTCGAGGACATTATTGCCCTGGCAACGGATGATAATCTTATCCTGTTTGATACCGGGGGCCAGTATATTGGTGCGTTGGGAGCCGCAGAACTTATTCCGGCGGAAATTCAGAATATAGGCCTACATCATGGACTCCCAATACTGCAAACAAGAACTGGAATGTGGCAAGGGAATTCGATTTTGGATGATTGGCAATTGATCTCCCTCGATGGCGTTTCATGGAGTGAGTCGGTACCGATTCCAGATTCAACACTGGACCAACTGAGACAACAGTTTGAAGCATACGGGATCACACTGGGGACGCTGTTAACAGATCTGCATAGCGGACGTTTTTTCGGTGAACAGGGCCGATGGCTGATTGATGCGTTAATACTGTTGATTGTAGTTCTGGCCCTGCGCGGCATGTTTGGATTATCAGACAAGTCATAATGTAATGACTATGCCATTATAAAAATCACTTACGGGAGGTAGGTTTTTGAGACAGACAGGGTTTCCGTTTCTGCCCAAAGACTTCATTGAAACTGAAGATGGATTGATCTTTGCTGTTGTTAGCTATCACTCTCATGATCAGAAAGTGGGCTGCTTTTTACGCTACGTTCATGATCAAAATGGCTGGCATAAGGTCGATACAGAGCAGGCCAACCGATTACTTGAACGACATCATCCCGAGTTTCTGTTTTATTCAAACCAGTTTGATGCAGCATTTCATGCTGTACCGGTGGACAGAATTTTTCGGCATCATCGGCCCGAACAACGGCTGCAGCAGTTATTGAATCAGCCGGCAGAAGATCTGCTGCAACACAAATTGCATAAATTAATAGCGATTTTCCGGCAATATTCAGTAGATATTGATGCAATAGGTCTTACCGGCTCAATGCTGATTAATCAGCAAAAAAGCACATCAGATATTGATTTAGTTATTTATGGACGTGATGCGTTCCATCAATGCAGGCAAGCAGTCAAAAATGCAATTACCAATAATATTCTGCAGAAACTTGATAAAGCACAAATGCAGGAAAACTATCAACGTCGTGATAGTGAACTGAATTTTGAAAGTTTTAGCTGGCATGAATATCGAAAATACAATAAAGCGATGATCGATGGCAGTAAATTTGATATCGGCATGGTCTGTCTAACAGATGAACTGGATATTGAGCATCGGCATTTTTTTAAACAAGGCATTAAAACCATCCAGTGCCGGGTGACCGATGACAGTCGTGCGTTTGATTTTCCGGCACGATACCGAGTTGATAATGCGCTGACGCCTGAAATCATTTCCTTTACCCATACCTACGTTGGACAAGTGGAAAAAGGTGAATTTATTGAGGTGTGCGGTGCATTGGAATGTGATGCCTCCGGAACCTGCCGAATTGTGGTGGGTTCTACCCGTGAGGCTCGAGGCGAATACATAAAGGTGATAAATCAGAAATGAGTGAATTGATTCAAAATACTAATACAAAAGCAGATATTGGTGTGGTGGGGCTGGCTGTTATGGGTCAGAACCTGGTGCTGAATATGAATGATAAAGGCTTTAAGGTGGCGGTCTATAACCGAACCTCATCCAAAGTCGATGAATTTTTGGAAGGTCCTGCCAAAGACACCAATATTATCGGTTGCCATGATCTGAAAAAATTTGTCGAAAGCCTTCAAATGCCTCGTCGGGTCATGTTGATGGTGAAAGCGGGTCCCGTGGTTGATTCTTTTATTGAGCAACTGGTTACCTATCTGGATAAAGGTGACATCATTATTGATGGCGGTAACTCGCTGTTTAATGACAGTGACAGACGCACCCATGAACTGCATAAAAAAGGCATCCTGTTTGTTGGTAGTGGTGTTTCCGGTGGTGAAGAGGGTGCCCGTTTCGGACCTTCCTTAATGCCCGGCGGTAATTTTGCAGCGTGGCCTGCGATTAAACCCATTTTCCAGTCCATTGCCGCGCAAGTTGATGGTGAGCCTTGTTGCGACTGGGTCGGCAATGATGGTGCCGGACATTACGTAAAAATGGTGCATAACGGCATTGAATACGGCGATATGCAATTAATTTGCGAAGCCTATCAGATGATGCGTGAAGGACTGGGTATGTCCGGTGACGAGATTCAGCAGGTGTTTGCTGAATGGAATGAAGGTGTTCTGGACTCATATCTTATAGAGATTACCCGCGATATTCTGGCGGTCAAAGAGCCGGATGGCAGTTTGCTGATTGATCATATTCTGGATACGGCAGGCCAAAAAGGTACCGGCAAATGGACCGGAATAAATGCGCTGGAGTTGGGTATACCGTTAACACTGATTGGAGAAGCAGTTTTTTCCCGCTGTTTGTCTGCCCTTAAAGATGAGCGAGTCACTGCCGCCAACATTTTGCCTGCTCATGCGGGGCAATTTTCAGGTGATAAAGCTGACATGATCAATGCGATTCGTGATGCTTTGTATGCCTCAAAAATTATTTCCTATGCTCAAGGTTATATGTTGATGCGCGAAGCGGCCAAAACCTATGGTTGGGAACTTAATTATGGTGGCATTGCTTTGATGTGGCGCGGCGGCTGTATTATTCGCAGTCGATTTCTGGGGAATATTCGCGATGCTTTTGAGCGTAATCCAAAACTGGAAAATCTGTTGCTGGATGATTTCTTTATCGATGCTATTACCGAAGCTTTACCGGGTTGGCGGAAAGCAGTTGTTTGTGCCATTAGTCTAGGTGTGCCAACTCCAACCTTCAGCAGCGCGTTAGCCTTTTATGATGGTTATCGTAGTGAGCGATTGCCTGCCAACCTGCTACAGGCACAACGTGATTATTTTGGCGCGCATACCTATGAACGACTGGATAAACCTCGTGGCGAATATTTCCATACCAACTGGACGGGGAGGGGCGGAAATGTATCAGCCTCAACTTATGAGGCCTGATTTCTAAATAGATAAAGTTACGATGAAAAGGGCGGTTATTCGCCCTTTTTGTTATTTAAAAATTGGTTTACCCGTCAAGACTCACTTATCATTTACGCCATGGATAGAATGACACATTGGCGCATGATGCCAGAATTTTCACATTTGCATGCTGATTTTGCCGATCTGGATAAAATTTTTAAGTTACAAGGTGAGACCATTACCAGTGAACGACTTTCGGATCTCATCCGGGTAAACATTAATAATAGTGACTACTACGTTAAACGTTACCGATTTGCTGGCAAGGGGTTAAGGCGTTTTTTGGGTATGTCTCGTATACAATCTGAATGGCAAAACCTGCTCTGGTTTAGAGAACAAAAGATTGCTACAGCGACAGTAGTCGCCTTTGGCATCGAGAAAACGTGGGGCGTGTTTCAGCGAGGTGCGTTAATAACGCAGGCCATTCCAAACAGTGAAGATTTGGCCAGCCTGGCCAGAGCTGATGATCCACGTTTGAGTGATGCAAAATGGGTGAATAAAATCAGTATGCAAGCTGCAAAAATGCTGCAAAAAATGCATAACAAAAGCTTTGTGCACAATGATTTTAAATGGCGAAATCTGCTGGTGGACGATGAGGATCGGTTATTTGTGATTGATTGCCCGCTGGGAGCTTTCTGGCGGGGAGCTTTATTGCGTTACCGTTGCATCAAAGATTTGGCTATGCTGGATCGTGTTGCTAAATATAAACTGAGACGCAGTCAACGAATGCGCTTTTATCTGCAGTACCGTGGTCATCAGCATTTAACCAATGAGGATAAACGTCAGCTAAAACAACTTTTATCACGAAAGGTCAGGAGAAAAAGCAGTTTTGCGCCTAAATCAGCTGTTTAGCGGTGTTTTTCGCGTTAATATCAACAGCTGATTCGGTTCGCCAACGATATAAATATTTCCCTCTGTATCTGATGTGACACCTTCAGGTTGCTGCATTAATGGCCAGAGATTAAATGGGCCCAGACCCAGTCTGACACGTGACCGTTCCTGACCCATAAAATCAATGACATGCAGACTATGCGATTCATCACTGAGCACGAGTAATTTCTGCTCGGTACTCTCATTGAGTAGCGTTAATCCCGAAAAATCACCCACATCAAGCCGGAGCTTTTTTATCGCATCAAATTGACTATCATTGCTATCATCAGTCAATGAAAAATGCAGGATCCGTGCGGGCTTTTCACGTACGATAAATAAGCCATTTTGTTGTGAAATCGCGATGCCTTCAATACCTTTGTTCTCCTTTTCAGGAGAGGATATCGCGATCGTTTTTACATCCTGGTAGTTTATCTGTGTTGTTGAATCAAGGATTTCAATAAAGCTGACAGTTTGCTGTCGTTCTTCACTGATAATAAACATATTGTCTTTTACATAATCAATACTTTCAGTATCCGAGAAGCCAATTAAATCAATTGTTTGCAGTAATTGTCCGGTTTTACTCATCACAACGATTTGTTCAGGATTGTTTACGACACCATACAAATGTCCTGACTCAGGATGATAGGTCAATCCTGATAAATTATCGACAATTCCATCAATAGTAAGTACGTTACTGAACTGATAATCCTGTTGCAGATTCCACCGGCTATCCTGAACGGCTTTGGCGGAGCTAACTGTGCTGAACCAAAGGCAACCACTCAGTAGCGTAGTAATAAGCAGAACAGCAATCCATAATCTCGATTTTGTTTGGTTCGAGAATAACGACATGTGTGAATCCTTCAGCCTGAATAATTTATCAATATCACGAATGGATATGACATTAAGACTGTACGATAGAGATACAGGCTTAATTCAAGCTGAAAATTTTTTAATACACTGCGCCGTAGTTTGAGTCAGATGATTTATTTCTGTCGAATGCGACGGTGGCGTCTAATCATCTACATCATCCATATCTGCCTGACCCGATAATCGACGACGGATATGTGACCAGGACATGCCGACCGCAAGAACAGCCGCAATCAGGAATAAGGCAATATAGGTAAACGCCGCGTGATGGCGCAGTTCGAGAATACCCAGATCAAACAGCCACCAGACGATAATGGCAAAAAAGGCAAAGGCGAGAATCAGGCCAAAACCGCCCAGGGAACGAAAGGTTGCCCGCAGGTAAACGGTCCAGCCAATCAGGATAATCACGGTAGCCATGGCAAAAGGAGGAGTGATACCCGTGCCATTACCTAAAATGGCGTCATTAGCCCAATGATAATAACTGTAACCGCTCGGGTTGTAGCTGATATAGACCAACAAAACAGCAAACAACAAACGTAATAAAAAGCCTTTGCTATTAAAACGTTGTGCCATGTCGGATTCCTTTTGGGTTATTTGGGCTAACTAACGGATCTTAAAATTATCAAATTCACCTGTAGCAGATTGTTCTGTAACGGAAATATCCGTTACTTCCGCAAAACGAGGACCTTGCCAGGCCCAGTCCAGTAATTGCTTGAGTTGTTCAATCTGGCCTTCAGCCACGATCTCAACCTGACCATTGCTGAGGTTTCGCCCCCAGCCCCACAAGCCGAGTTTCTCAGCAGCAATCTGTGCCGACATACGATAGCCAACACCTTGCACACGGCCTCCAATCAACAGATGATAACGCGTTATTCCCATTCAATCGTAGCGGGTGGTTTCCCGGAGATATCGTAGACGACTCGTGAGATACCGCTGACTTCATTGATGATACGACGTGATACCAGATCCAGGAACTCATAAGGTAAATGCGCCCAGCGCGCGGTCATAAAATCGATGGTTTCAACCGCACGAAGTGCGACTACATAGTCATAACGGCGGCCATCGCCCATTACACCAACTGATTTGACTGGCAAAAACACTGCAAACGCCTGACTGGTTTTGTCGTATAAATCGTGAGCCCGTAATTCTTCGATGAAAATGTTATCGGCTTTACGCAGC
>NZ_DCSO01000109.1:6588-9736 GCF_002325665.1 Methylophaga sp. UBA1464 | reverse complement strand
ATGCGTACACCCAGACCCGGGCCAGGGAAAGGGTGGCGATAGACCATATCGCTTGGCAAACCAAGTTCGACGCCCAATTTACGTACTTCATCCTTAAACAATTCGCGTAATGGCTCAATTAATTTGAGTTTCATGTGCTCCGGTAAACCACCAACATTGTGATGGGTTTTAATCACATGCGCTTTACCGGTTTTAGAGGCAGCCGACTCAATGACATCAGGGTAAATAGTGCCTTGTGCCAGCCACTGTACGTTGGTGAGTTTGGACGCTTCTTCGTCAAATACTTCAACAAACTCACGGCCGATAATTTTGCGTTTGGCTTCCGGATCATTTTCACCTGCCAGTGCTGACAGGAAACGATCTTCAGCATCCACACGAATCACGCGAATGCCCATATGTTTGGCAAACATCGCCATCACCTGATCGCCTTCGTTTTCACGTAGCAAGCCGTTATTCACAAACACACAGATCAGCTGATCGCCAATGGCCCGGTGCAGCAAAGCGGCCACGACGGAGGAATCGACACCACCAGATAAACCCAGCAATACCTCATCTTTGCCAACTTGTTGACGGATGGTTTCGATACTGTCTTCAATAATATTGGCGGAAGTCCATAAGGTTTCACAACCACAGATTTCGGTAACAAAACGCGAAATCATCCGTTGACCCTGAGTGGTATGGGTCACTTCTGGGTGGAACTGCACACCGTAGAACTGTCGTTCTTCATCCGCCATACCGGCAATAGGCGCACTGTCGGTACTGGCTATAACTTTAAATCCATCGGGCATTTGGCTAACCCGGTCACCATGACTCATCCACACATCCAGCATGCCAAAACCTTCAGGTGTCGCATGATCTTCGATATCTTTCAAAAATGCAGAATGCCCGCGAGCGCGGATTTGTGCGTAACCAAATTCACGATGTGATGACGACTCAACCTGACCACCTAACTGTGTAGCCATGGTTTGCATACCGTAGCAAATGCCCAAAACCGGTACATTCATTTCAAATACACAGAGCGGTGCGGCAGGTGCCGCTTCGCCAATAGTTGAATCCGGGCCACCCGATAGAATGATGCCTTTCGGAGCAAATTCACGAATTTCGGCTTCGCTGATATCCGGGTTACGTAACTCGCAATAGACACCGACCTCGCGAATACGACGGGCAATCAGCTGGGTGTATTGTGAACCAAAATCAAGGATCAGAATGCGATGGTCGTGAATATGGCTGCTCATGAATCTCTCTTACAGTCAGATAAAAGATACCGGTCTCTGTTCAGAAACAGGTATGCAACATTAATTAACGCGATAATTTGGTGCTTCTTTGGTGATGGTCACGTCATGAACATGGCTTTCATTCATGCCAGCAGAAGTTACACGGACAAATTCCGGTTTGGTGCGCATTTCTTCAATAGTGCGGCTGCCGGTATAACCCATGGAAGCACGAACACCACCCATCAGCTGATGAATAACAGGACTCAGACTACCTTTGAATGGCACGCGGCCTTCAATGCCTTCCGGAACCAGTTTGTCAGCCTCACTGGATTCCTGGAAGTAACGATCGCTGGAACCCTGTTTCTGTGACATTGCTCCCATTGAGCCCATGCCACGATACGATTTATAGGCACGGCCCTGGAATAATTCCACTTCACCGGGAGCTTCTTCAGTACCGGCAAACATACCACCAACCATAATGGCATGTGCCCCGGCAACAATCGCTTTGGCAATATCACCGGAGTAGCGTACACCACCATCAGCAATCAACGGCACACCCGTTCCGGCCAGTGCGGCAGCCACATTACTGATGGCAGTGATTTGTGGTACACCGACACCGGCAACAATACGCGTGGTACAGATAGAGCCGGGACCAATACCGACTTTGACCGCATCAGCGCCGGCTTCAACCAAAGCTTTTGCCGCAGCAGCTGTGGCGATATTACCGCCGATGACCTGCACTTGAGGATAATGTTGTTTGACCCAGCGCACCTGATCCAATACGCCCTGTGAATGACCGTGTGCTGTATCGACAACAATGACATCCACACCGGCTGCAACTAATGCATCAACACGCGCTTCGCTCTCTGCGCCAATGCCGACTGCCGCGCCAACACGCAAACGTTCCTGTGCATCTTTGGAGGCCAGTGGATTGTCTGTTTGTTTTTGAATATCTTTAACGGTGATCATGCCCTGCAGATGAAATTTATCATCCACAACCAGTACTTTTTCAATACGGTTAGTGTGCAATAAGTGGAGAACTTCCTCACGACTGGCATCTTCACCGACGGTCACCAGTTTATCTTTGCCAGTCATGATTGATGACACCGGATTTTCAAAATGTTTTTCAAAGCGTAAATCACGGCTGGTTACAATTCCGACCAAATCATTACCATCTACAACTGGAACACCGGAGATATTGTGGGAACGGGTCAACTCAACAACATCGCCGATTGATGTGTTGGGGCTGACGGTAATCGGATCACGAACCACACCACTTTCAAATTTTTTCACCTTACGGACTTCGTCAGACTGCTGTTCGATGGTCATATTTTTGTGCAGAATACCCAGACCACCTTCCTGTGCCATTGCTATTGCCAGACGGCTTTCTGTGACGGTATCCATCGCAGCGGATAACAATGGAATATTGATGGTGATATCTCGTGTCAGTTGAGTTGACAGACTGACATCACGCGGCAGAACATTTGAATAGGCAGGGACTAATAAAACGTCATCAAATGTCAGGGCTTCTTGCGCAATTCTCATGAGGCGGGTTCCCGAATTTACTGTAATATGATCGACAAATTATATCAGGAACTTAGTGGTTTATGGCATCACTTATGACATCGGATTCGCAAGCAAAACTCGCTGCCCGTGCTGTCAAGGATGTATATCCGGTTTCGCGATTGGTCAGAGAAGTCCGGCTGATGCTGGATGGTTCGTTTCCGCTATTGTGGGTCGAAGGAGAAATATCCAATTTAGCGATGCCGGCTTCCGGGCATATTTACTTCACACTGAAAGACTCAGCTGCGCAAGTACGCTGTGCCATGTTCCGTGGCCGCAATCAGCAATTACGCTTTACCCCTGAAAACGGCATGCAGGTATTACTGCGCGTCAAAGTCACGCTGTATGAAGGCCGCGGTGAATTCCAGCTG
>NZ_DCSO01000109.1:6281-6518 GCF_002325665.1 Methylophaga sp. UBA1464 | reverse complement strand
TTTCCAGCTGGTTGTTGAGCATATGGAAGAAGCAGGCAGCGGGGCCTTGCAACGCGCCTATGAAGCGTTAAAAGCCAGATTGGGTCAGAAAGGTCTGTTTGATACCGCTCATAAAAAACCGTTGCCGGCTTTGCCGCAAACCATCGGCATTGTGTCCTCACCGGATGGGGCAGCGGTACACGATATTCTGCATGTTTTGAAGCGTCGTTTTCCGGCAATCAAAGTGATTTTGTATCC
>NZ_DCSO01000109.1:0-6169 GCF_002325665.1 Methylophaga sp. UBA1464 | reverse complement strand
GAAGCAGCACCACGGCAGATTGCTGCCGCCATTCAAACCGCTGATCAGCGACAGGAATGCGATTTGCTGATTGTGGGGCGGGGTGGTGGCTCGCTGGAAGATCTGTGGAGTTTTAATGATGAACTGGTTGCCAGAGCGTTATTTGCCTGCCAGATTCCCACTATCAGTGCCGTAGGCCATGAAATTGATTTTACCATTGCCGATTTTGTCGCCGATGTCAGAGCACCGACCCCTTCGGCAGCAGCCGAGTTAGCCGTCCCTGAAGCACGACAGTTGGTTTTGAATCTGGGCAATTTGTTGCAAACCCTGAACAGTCGGATTCGTCAAAAGCTGTTTAATGAACACCGGCATATCCGTTATTTATCACAGCGCCTGCCGAAACCCCAGCAACAGATCAAGCTGCAATTGCAACAGCTGAAACGCTTGCAGACACAACTGGATTACAGCTTTCAACGTCGTTTGCAAAGCAAACAGCAGCAACTGGATTATCTGTCAGTGCGCTTACCGCATCCCCAACTGCGAATCAGCTGGCGGCAAACCCGCTTAAAGGATTTGGCTCAGCGATTTGAAAAAGCATTTTCCGTGCAACAGCAGCAGTTCAGACAACAAAGTCAGAATCTGAACGCTCGTTTGCAGCGACTGTTACCCGTTTCCCGGTTAAAGCAGCAGCAACAGCTTGTTGATGCACTCTCTGCACAATTAAATCGTCTGACCAGACAACAGATCAATGATCATAAACAACAACTTGCGCAGTTAATGCGAACTTTATCTGTCGTCAGCCCTTTAAATACGCTGGAGCGTGGCTACAGCATCACCAGTGATACTGAATCCGGGAATGTTATTTACCGTTCCGATGAAGTGGAAATTGGCCAAACACTGCAAATTCGTTTATCAGAAGGCCAGTTGGACTGCGAAGTGCGTGATAAAAAATGAGGTTCAACGTTTTTTATTTACCCATTCTGCTGTTGCTGAGTTTCTCTGCCTGGGCGTTACCACAACAACTTCCGGTACCTGGCGGCGTGATCATTTTACCGTTGGAAACGGGTGGAAATGTTGCACCTGAAGTCAGCTATGAACAACGGCAGGTGATGGTGATAAAACAGGGTTCCCAATGGCAGGCTGTGGTTGGCATTCCTCTGGCAGCCAAACCGGGAAAT
Organism: Methylophaga sp. UBA1464; assembly: GCF_002325665.1. Lineage (NCBI taxonomy): Bacteria > Pseudomonadati > Pseudomonadota > Gammaproteobacteria > Thiotrichales > Piscirickettsiaceae > Methylophaga > Methylophaga sp. UBA1464. Next base: position 5,012 of record NZ_DCSO01000109.1, on the reverse strand, counting down.
CATAAAGTTTTGGTGGATGACCAGGGCGTATTGAGCAGCATTGTGTTTGAGGTCAGAAACAAATCCTATCCCACCCAGCATGTGAATGTGCCCGATGATCGTAAAGTAAATCCCTATGCCGAAGATATGGTTCGCATCGAAGCTGAAACCGCCAGGATTAATAAAGCGTTGCGTAATTGGCGAGTGAGTGATGATGTTCCCTTCAACTTTGTCTGGCCGGTTGAAGGACGTGTAAGTGGCCTGTTTGGTCGCCGCAGAGTGTTTAATGGCGAAGAACGTAATCCCCACAGCGGAATTGATATTGCCGCGCCAACAGGAACCGGCATTATGGCGCCTGCCGATGGTGTGGTGACCGATAGCGGTGATTACTTTTTTAATGGCAATACCGTCATGATTGATCATGGCCAGGGTCTGGTGACCATGTTTTGTCATCTGGATCGAATTGATGTCAAAGTCGGCCAACAGGTTAAACAAAGAGATATTATTGGTACGGTGGGTGCAACAGGACGGGTGACCGGGCCGCATCTGCATCTTGGAGTCAGTCTGAATGATGCTCGGGTAGAACCTTTGTTGTTCTTTCCCCCGCGGGATGGTTACCCATTGTTAGACTGATCGCTTTGCTTGCTGTACTGGTTTAACAATTCTGTCAGCAAGATAAAGTTAACCGGTTTGGTGAGATAGGCGGTAAATAACCCTTCTGCCTGCTGTAAATCATAGGGCATAGCCGCAGCAGTCACGGCGATAACCGGAATATGACGGAACTTGGGATTGGCCATGATCTGCTCAGTGGCCTGCAGACCACTGATTCCAGGAAGATTAATATCCATCAGGATAACTGCCGGCATATTTTGCTCCAGCCATTCCAATCCGGCTTCAGCGGTTTTACAGACATGCAGGTGATATTGTGGCAGGCGTTCAAAAAACGCTTCCATTAATTTGATATTGGCCGGGTTGTCTTCAATATGCAGAATGACCGAACCGGAATCGGCCTGAAGTGGATTGTCAGAGGGAATCGAGGGTGGCGGTTCATGATGATGAACATTGTGCAGAGACCGGTCAGTGACAGGTAACTCTACCCAAAAGCGACTGCCTTGATTTTCGCTGCTTTCGAAACCGATGTGACCATCCATGGCCTTTATCAGTCTCTGGGTCACAATTAATCCGACGCCGGTACCTTCAATCCCCGAGTTTTCCTGCCCCAATCGATCAAACGCCGTAAACAGATAGGCTTGTTTATCCGGTGGTATGCCCATACCGGTATCTTTAATGGTAATACGCAACCGGTTGGTCGATTTGATGATTTCGCCTGTAATGAGTACCTCACCATCAGGACGGTTGTATTTTATGGCGTTACTGACCAGGTTGATCAGTACTTGTTTAAGTTTGGTCAAATCAGCCAGCACTAATTGATTGGGGATATCTCCCGTCAGAATTGTTACCTGATAGCGATCCGCCAGATTTTTCAGCATTGGCAGGCAATGTTTTATGGCGCTCGTAACATCAACAGCCTCAATGGAAACTTCTACAGAACCGGTTTCAATTTTTGCCAGTTCCAGTACATCGTTAATCAGCTTGAGCAAGTGTTCACCACTCTGGATGATGAGCTTCAGACTATCTTGCTGAGTATCGGTAAGCGGTGCCTGTTTATCACTTTGTAGCAGCTGGGCGAAACCTAATATCGCATTAAGAGGGGTGCGTAACTCATGGCTCATTGCCGACAGAAATTCCGATTTTGCCTGGTTGGCTTTTTCAGCTTCTTCCTTGGCGGCGATCAAGGCCAGGTGCTCCGCTTTTTGCAAAGAAATATCACGGGCTATGCCGGTAAAAAAATAACGACCTTCCCATTTAAAGGCACTTAAGGTCAGTTCAATGGGAATAATTTGACCACTTTTATGTAATGCTTCCAACTCAATCGGCTGGCCAATTATTTTGGATTGCTCGGTGCTTAAGAAACGTGACATGCCATTTTCATGATGATGTCGATGTTGAGCGGGCATCAGCCGGGTAATATTCTGGCCAATAATTTCTTCCGGTTGATAACCGAATAAGCGAACAGAAGCCGCATTAAAATTCTGGATAACACCCGTTTCGTCAATGGTAATAACGCCTTCAAGTGTGTGATTCAATAATGTTTGTAAACGTTCACTTTCGCGTTTGGCTTTCTCTTCCAGCGCTTTGCCTTTTTCTAATTCCGCTTCAAGCGCTGCCGTTTGCAAGGCAATCTTTTCACTCAACACTTTGGCATGATGGCGTTTAATAAAATAACCAATCATGGTGACTGCGGCTAAAGCGATAAGCGAAAATACCAGCCATTTCAGCCATATTGATATGCTGGGTGTAGGGTCATAGATAAATCCATCAAGTTGATGGTCATTATTAACCAAGCCTAACTGCTGATAGTGTTCAGCGATTTTTTGCCAGCGTTCAATCGTCATATGACCTAATGAAACGGTGGGATATAAACTGAGCTCGCTGAGTTTTTCAGCTTCAAATTCAAGATGAGCCCGGGTTTTATTTTGATTGTTATAGTCCTTTAAAATCAGATCAATCATTTCCTGGGGATGTTCCAGGGCATATTGCCAGCCTTGTATAGTGGCCTCTCTGAATGCTGCCACGACCTGCGGATGACGCCTTAAATACTGTTCAGAAGTAAACAGGATATCGCTGTAGAAATTAATATTGAATTCATGCGGTGACAAGGTGTGGTAAGCCACACCCTGATTCTTCATCCAGAAAGGTTCATTGGAAATATAGGCTGTAAGTGCATCCACTTCACCGGCAATAAGATTATCGATATCAGCCGGAGAGGGATCCACTATATCCAGTTGTGAAGGATGAATATTGAACTTGAGTAGCATCGCCGATAAATCATCAGCGTAGGACTGCCGGGTAACCGTTTTACCAACGAAATCGTTCGGATGTTTTATATCTGAATCCGCTCTGACCAGCCAGGTGTAAGGGCTGCTTTGAAATATGGCGGCTATAGCGACAAACGGGCGACCTTTTAATCTTTCGACCACCAGGCCTGCACCGGAAAGTCCAAAGTCAACGATACCGGTTTCAACTTCATTGAAAGGTGCTGTATGGCCGTTAGTCATGGTTACTGCCAGCCCGGCTTCCTGATAAAAGCCTTTTTCGACGGCGGCATAAATGCCAGCAAATTGAAATTGATGCTGCCAGTGAAGTTTGATTGATACGGGTGTCAGCTTTTGATTTGGTTCATCGGCCACTGCTAAATTGGCAAACAACAGCAAGGCAATCGCAATCAATCGACACATAAATAGTACTCAAACAGAGTTCAATTCATCTTACCTTACTGATCCGGGGAATTGCCAGAAACTTGTTGTGGAAATCTACAGGCGAAAGTCCCGTCCCAGATAAACGCTGAGTACACGCTTATCCTGCAGGATTTCATCGGGTGTACCTTTGGAAATGACTTCACCTTCGTTAAAGATGTAGGCTCTTTCACAGACACTCAATGTTTCACGAACATTATGGTCAGTGATTAAAATGCCAATACCTCGCTCAGCAAGTGCTTTGATAATACCCTGAATATCTAATACAGAAATCGGATCAACACCGGCGAAGGGTTCGTCGAGCAAAATGAATTGAGGATCCATGGCTAATGCCCGGGCAATTTCAACGCGGCGTCTTTCACCACCGGATAACGCCATGCCTAACGATTTTCGAATATGGCTGATATGAAATTCATCCAGCAATCTTTCCAGTAATTGCTGTTTAGCGTCGAGGCTCAGTTTTTTGCGGGTTTCAATAATGGCGTAGAGATTATCTTCTACTGACAATTTACGAAATACGGAAGCTTCCTGGGGGAGATAACCAATACCTAATTGAGCACGTTTGTGGATCGGTTCATGGGTGAGTTCTTGTTGATCGAGAAAAATGCTGCCGTGATCGACCGGGATCAACCCGACAATCATGTAAAAGCTGGTCGTTTTTCCGGCTCCATTGGGGCCAAGCAAACCGACAATTTCACCACTGTTTACTTCAAGGGAAATATTTTTAACAACCTGTCTATCGCCAAATTGCTTGGCAAGCGACATTGCAGAAAGCTGACTCATGTAATTTCCGTGATTTATTCAGGATTCATTTGCAGATAACGCGCACTGACCCAGCCAATGATCGCTTTATCACCACTCATCCCTCTGACTTGGATCCATTCGGGTTGACGGGTCAGCACAATCACCTCTGTGTTTTCGATAAAGGCACCAATACGTTCATATTGGGTGCCGGGACCGGTTCTGACATTCAGCGTGGTTTGAGTGGTCGCCGTTGGATAACTCATTTCCGATTGCTGTTCCGGTGCCTCTGTTAAAGGCTGAGGTTGTGGTGCGGTTGGTCTGGCCGGTTGAGTCTTGTTTTTTTCACGCTGACCGGGAGGCTGAATAGTGATATGAACCCGGCCGCTGGATTGTGTCTGGCCATCGACTTCGACTGGTCTGGAGTTGGCAATAACAATGTTTTTATCAATATCATATTCAATATGATTGCCACGGAATTCATCGCCTGATTGCCAGACATAACCTTGGCCTACCAGATAAATTCGTTGGGTACGGGCGTGGTATTCCATCTGTAAGGCTTTGGCTTTAACCGGTTTGTCGCCTTCCTTGTGCACCTGTTCATAGGTGGCGAGATTACCTTCCGCAATGGCTTTTTCCAGTTCACGGTTTTCATCATAAAAGAAAGTAATGATGTCGCCTTCAATACGTAAAGTACCCTGAGTCAGAATAGCATCACCTTTGTATTGGGTGACACCGGTTTGATCATCAAGCTGCGCATGATCTGCTTCGATATTGATGGGTTGCTCCCGATCACTGGGTAAGGCAAGCGCAATAGACGGAATTGCAGCAAGAACCCAGAGCAGATTAATTAACAGGTGGCGCATTATATTGTCCTCTCACCCTAGAGTGCAGATTGATAGTTTCTTCTTGTAAAGCCGCATGGAAACCCACTGAATGGGTATCTCCATGTGGCGATTTCATGGTCACCGGCTG
>NZ_DCSO01000015.1:6174-6404 GCF_002325665.1 Methylophaga sp. UBA1464 | reverse complement strand
AACCGTCATTGCATCCAGTCCACTATGTGTGACCCATACCAGCCAAATCAGCATAAACCATCGTCGAAAATCAAATACTGGCGCTAGCTTACACATTAGCCAGGCAACAATGGGAGCCAGCAGACTTTGCATAAGCCAGGAATGCGTCCAGCTGCGATGTAATGTCATGGTATCCAGGTCATTGGCATACTGAATGAATACATCAAGATCAGGCAGGATGCCGAACGTCG
>NZ_DCSO01000015.1:0-6053 GCF_002325665.1 Methylophaga sp. UBA1464 | reverse complement strand
GGGGGCTTTGCGTCCGGCAACGCTGTAAGCCACTGCACTGCCGAGTAACGCCTGCGTAATCGTATCCATGAATTAATGACTCCCTTGTTATGAATGTTAAGCAGACCTGAACAGCGTATTTTTGGTTCGGTTATCTGCTTTGAATTTATTCGGCATAAAAATCTGGGAAGATATCTTGCCTAAGTAGGAATTAGTCATGTAAATTGCAGGAAATACCTCCTGAAATTAATGGAAAACCTGCTATGAAACAGCCGATGCCAAGCCCAACGCCGGGACAGGCCGATTTACAAGCGATTATTCAGGCCTTGAACACAGGGCAAGTGGGCTTTGCTGAATCAGCATCTAAAAAATTACTTAAATCCTATCCACGTTCATTTCCGGTATTAAATCTGTATGGCAACGCTTTGGCCGCGCAAAACAAATTTAAAGATGCCGTCATGGTTTTTCGCAAGGCAACAGAAATTGACCCTAATGTACCTGAGATTTACTTCAATATGGGCATTTTGTTGACCAACCTGAATCGCATTGATGAAGCTATCAACAGCTACAAGAAAGTCTTGCGTTTGAAGCCTGAACTGACAGATGCTTTATATAACCTTGGATATGCATTACAGAGCCAAAACCGTTTTGAAGAAGCCGGTAATTATTATCAAAAAGCCATTGAACAACAGCCGAATTTTCTTGAGGCCATCGCCAATCTTGGGGTCTGCCTGCAAGAACAGGGCAGACTGGATGAAGCTGTAGCGATTTATCAGCGGGCTTTGACTATTTCTCAAGATGCCAAACTGTATTTCAATCTGGGAACGGCGCTTAAGAATCAGGGAAAACTGGCCGATGCCATTGCTACCTATAATAAGGCATTGGAATTAAAACCGGATTATGCCGAGGTGCATAGCAATATTGGTGAAGTGTTACGGGATCAGGGCCGTTATGATGAATCAGTAGCGGCTTATAAACAGGCACTGGAGTTAGATCCGTCATTGCCGTTAGCCAATTACAGTCTGGCGGTATATCTCTATGACAGTGGAGATTTGCAGCAGGCTTTGAATTACTTCCAACGATCCCAGTATGCCGATTGGCAGGAACGTTCGTTGTATTGCCTCTATAAAACTGAGCGCTTTGAGGATTTCAAACAAGGTTTGGACCAGCTTAAAAAAGCTCGTCATAGCTCACCGTTTCTGGCGACATTAGCTGGGCATTATGCCGAGAACTTCGGTACGGTGAATGACTATAATTTCTGTAAAAGCCCACTGGATCTGGTATGCCATGTTCAGGTGCCGGAATTAAAAGGTGACAGCGAATTGTTAAAACAGCTGCTGGCGGATATTGAGCAGGCCGATATAGAAGAAAAAAGTCAGGGCCGTTTACATAATGGCGTGCAATCGGCCGGAAATCTGTTTAAACGTTCGGAAGCCAGCTTTCAGCAGATTGCCAAACTGGTGGCGCGAGCCATTGACGATTATCGTGAAAACCTGAAGGGCGAAAGTGGCATTTTTGCGAAAGGTTTTCCCAAACAAACAGTGTTTGCCAGCTCCTGGTACGTCAAAATGAAAACCGGTGGTCATTTAACCTCACATATCCACGAAGAAGGCTGGGTGAGTGGCGCGTTATATCTGGCCCTGCCTAAGCAGAAAACGCATCCCGATGAAGGCAGTATAGAGCTCAGCACGCATGGGGATGATTATCCCAAACAACATGACAATTTCCCCAGTAAAACCATTGCACCGGAAGTCGGGGATATTGTCATGTTTCCATCCTCGGTATTTCATCGCACCATTCCATTTAATTCGGATGAAGAACGGATCTGTATTGCTTTTGATCTGAAACCGGCCTGATCCGAATTAATGAATGCCAGCAGACATGAAACACCGCGCTCCACTGAGTGCAGTGTTTCGTACTTGACCTGTTTTATTGGTTTAGAAACGCAATTTAAGTATTTGTTTATATACGCTTTATTTAAAGTGAATTACTTTTGATTATAAGGTTTTGATTACGTCCAACACCTCATCGATATGCTGTTTGACTTTAACATTCCGCCATTCGTTGATGAGTTTGCCTTCTGTATCAATGAGGAAAGTGCTGCGAACGATCCCCATATATTCACGGCCATAATTTTTCTTCAGCTGCATGACGCCAAACAAATTACAGACTGTTTCATCAGCATCAGAGAGTAAATCAAAGGGAAACTGCTGCTTTTCCCTGAAGTTTTCATGAACACGTACGCTGTCTCTGGAGATACCGAATATCAATGTGTTGTGGGCATTAAATGTTTCAATATGGTCACGGAAATTCTGGCCTTCCAATGTGCATCCCGGCGTGTTGTCTTTGGGATAAAAATAGATAAGCACATTGTTGCCACGTAAGTCGGAAAGCCGGATGGTTTTATCGCCAGTGGAGGGCAATTCAAAATCCGGTACGGTTTGCTGTAAATTAACTGTGGTCATTAAACGTTCTCCGTTAGTGATTATTCTGCTGGCAGTACCTTAACCAAAGCAGCCCGGTCTTGTCATCTACCGGCTGGCAAAGTACCATGCCAGTTTATTTTCGCGGAGTCTGATGAATATGTTCAGCGGCAGTATGGTAGCTCTGGTAACACCCATGCGGGCGGATGGCTCGTTAGACGGTGAAAGCCTGCGCAAGCTCGTCGATTTTCATATTCAAAATGGCACCAGTGCTATTGTCGCGGTTGGTACTACAGGTGAGTCTGCCACATTAAATGTTGATGAACATACAGATGTTATCCGACAGGTAGTCGAACAGGCTGCTGGACGTATTCCGGTGATTGCCGGAACCGGTGCCAACTCCACTGAAGAAGCGATTGAATTGTCGCATTACGCTAAGCAATTAGGTGTTGCGGCTGTTCTGTTGGTCACACCTTATTACAACCGACCGACTCAGGAAGGTTTGTATCTTCATTTTAAAGCGATTGCAGAAGCAGTTGATATCCCGCAGATCCTGTATAACGTTCCCAGTCGTACGGCCTGTGACTTGTTGCCGGAAACCGTCGGTCGGCTAGCTAAAATCGGTAATATTATCGGTATCAAGGAAGCGACTGGTGATGTGCGGAGAGTGAAGTTAATCCAGGATCTCTGCGACGATAATTTTGCGCTATACACTGGAGAAGATGCCAATACCGTCGATTTTATTCTGGCGGGTGGTCGCGGGGTTATCTCTGTAACAGCGAATGTAGCTCCTGCTTTAATGAGCCAAATGTGTGAAGCTGCTTTGAATGGTGATGCTGAGACTGCTCGTGAAATTAACGATAAATTATCTTTATTACATCAGCGGTTATTTTCTGAGTCCAATCCAATCCCTGTTAAATGGGCTCTCCATGAGATGGGAATGATTCCGGAAGGGATACGTCTACCAATGACAGTTTTGTCTGAACAATTTCATCAACCGGTTCGTGAGGCGCTGGTCACTGCCGGTGTTCTGAATCCATAAGTGAGTGAATGTAATTAAATGAACACTAATCGTTTTAAGTTGAAAGCCTGTGGTGTCTTGGTCGCAGTGAGCGTTTCAGGTTGTGGGCTGTTGCCATCACTTGATGAAGTTGCTCCTGACAATACTCAGAAATACCGTAAGGCAGAAACTATGCCGCCTCTCGATATTCCACCTGATCTGAGTACATCACGAATCAATGATCAAATAGCTGGCAACGAGCAAAGTTCGGCAACCTACTCAGAATACGAAGAAGCAGGCACTAATCCGTTGGCAGCCCGCTATAACATTACTCCAGAATCCAAACCCGCTTTATCCGGCGAAGGTGCTAACCGTCATTTAGTCGTTCCGGGTGATCGTGATGAAACCTGGCAACGTATTGAAGCTTTCTGGGCGGATATCAATATGAATATCCATCGTAAAGATCAGCGTATTGGCTTGATGGACACCCAGCCTGATGTTGATGGGTATGCTTATCGTATTCGTATGGAGCGTGGTGATGTAAATCGTTCTGCCCGTGTATTTTTAACGGGTACCGACGAAACCAGTCGCAGCAATCAGAAAGACGAGGCGATGCTTCGTCAGTTAGCAGACTATCTTGGTGGTTTATATCAGCAGGATAAAGCTCGCGAACAAGCTTCATTGCCAAGTTCTGCAGCCCAACAAACGGATGCCCGTGTGATTTTACTGGATGAAGCCGAAGGTCATCAGGCTTTACTGGTTGAGCAGGAATTCACCTCTGTCTGGGATCGTGTCGGTCGGGTATTGGATAGCCGTGGCTTTGCAGTAGAAGATCGTGATCGTTCACGCGGTACCTATTACGTGCGTTATCTGGATCCATTTAACGAAGCTGAAAAAGAAGAACGTGGCTTCTTTGGCCGCATGGCTTTCTGGAAAGATGATGATGAAGTGGCACCGGAAGAGTATTACTACATCAAGCTGATTTCTGATGCCTCCAATACACGCATTACCGTACTGGATTCTGAACAGGTTCGTACCAGTTCAGATACCGCTAAACGCTTACTTGGTTTGATTCAGGAACAATTGACACAATAATGCGTTTTGCATCACTTGGCAGTGGTAGCCGGGGCAATGCAACACTGATTTCACAGGGAAAAACCACAATTCTGGTGGATTGTGGTTTTTCAGCTCGTGAAACCGAAAAACGTTTGCGGCGGTTTGGTCTGACTTCGTCAGACTTATCGGCTATTTTAGTCACGCATGAACATGCCGATCATATTGGTGGTGTTCGCGTTCTGTCGCAGAAGTTCAATATTCCGGTTTATGCAACCCCTGGTACGGCGGCCTGTTTACCTACAGAGGTTATGCCGCATATCCATGAATTCAGCTGTCATGAGACTTTTCACGTCAAGGATATTCAGGTTTCGCCATTCCCGGTACCGCACGATGCGCGTGAACCCAGCCAGTTTGTATTTCATAACGGCGATTTCCGGTTAGGCCTGTTAACCGACGTCGGTTTTATCACACCAGTGATTGAATCTGCTTTGACGTTATGTGATGGACTGATGCTTGAAGCCAACCATGATATGGCCATGCTGGAGCAGGGCGAATACCCCGAATATTTAAAACAGCGGGTCGGCGGCCGATTTGGGCACTTAAATAACGTGCAATCTGCCGAATTACTTGCGAAAATTGATACCTCGCGTTTGCAGCATATTGTTGCCATGCATATCAGTGAAAAGAATAATTCACCGTCATTGGTGAGCCCTTTATTTGCGGATGCCCTGAACTGCACAACAGACTGGATCGGCATTGCTGAACAAGATGCCGGATTTGACTGGCGCGAACTAACTAAAGCCTAAGAGAAACCATCATGCAAAAATTACAGCAACTTTATGCCGGTAAAGCCAAAAGCGTCTTTGCGACTGACGATCAGGATTATGTTGTACTCAGTTTTCGTGATGACACATCAGCATTTGATGGTGAACGCATTGAGCAGTTAAGCCGCAAGGGTGAGGTCAACAATAAGTTCAATGCTTTTATCATGGAGCAGTTAGGCAAAGCTGGTATTCCTACGCATTTCGAAAAATTGCTTAGCGCCAACGAAGCCCTGGTCAAAAATATGAACATGATCCCGGTGGAATGTGTGGTGCGAAATGTCGCTTCAGGCAGTCTGGTGCGTCGTCTCGGGGTTGAAGATGGCATGGAACTTAATCCACCCGTATTTGAGTTCTTTCTGAAAAACGATGCCCTGCATGATCCGATGGTTAATGAATACCATATCGCCACCTTTGGCTGGGCCACTGATGAACAGGTCCAACGTATGAAAGCGCTGACCTTTGAAGTGAATCAGGTGCTGAAAAAACTGTTTGCCGATGCCGGAATGATTCTGGTGGACTACAAACTGGAATTTGGTGTGTTTAAGGGTGAAGTTTATCTGGGGGATGAATTCAGCCCGGATGGTTGCCGTCTGTGGGATGCCGAAACCCGCAAGAAACTTGATAAAGATCGGTTTCGTCAGGGATTGGGTGGTGTGATTGAAGCCTACGAAGAGGTCGCTCAGCGGATTGGTGTGCCTTTATAGTTGATATAAACCACAGCGACACGGAGAGCACAGAGGTTTAATAGATATTTATCCGCAGATTACGCAG
>NZ_DCSO01000009.1:8834-13980 GCF_002325665.1 Methylophaga sp. UBA1464 | reverse complement strand
AATCATAGGCGGCCGCACATGGCTCTAAAATACAAAACGCCCGATGCGGTGCATCGGGCGTTTTAATCGAAATAAGTGTCAACTTATTTCAGGACAAGACAGGGTTTTACTAAAAGTTTTCAGGTTTGAGCGTGTAATTCTGTTGCTGCCTGTAATAATTTATTACTTTGTAATAAAAACTGCCAGCGCCGGCCACCTTTCTGCTGCCATAAAACCGCGGCTCTTATGCCCGTTAATAATAACGCTCGAATACGATTGACGTTGTCAGCTTGTTGCAAAAATCCTGAATCACCGAATACCTGAATACGTGGTGTAAGTTCACTGAGCGTACGCTGATAGATATCGGCAAAACGGGCAATGACCTGTGGGCTGGTGATACTGCCGAAATACTCAATCTGCTGCGGAATCTGATCCAGTTCTCGGGTAATCAGATCCAACATCGCTGGACGTTTACGTAGCTTACGTTCCAAATGCAAAATTCCAATGGCATAGCGCAACATCACAATATCGCCAGGTTGTTTACGTTTAGATAATTGGTTATTGAATTGATATAAACCGGTTTTTAATTTACTGATTTCACCATAAACTGATTCAGTATCTGGCGCATCCATTACCAGCAAACTTTGCAACATAGTCTGCATATCGTCGTTATCAACTTGGCCAGTTTCTGCGATTTGTTTAACCAAAGTAACCGATTGCATCAAAGCCGAAAGGGCGATCACCCGTTCATGAATAATTGTTTTCTGAGTCATGGATGCATTCCTGGTGCATTGGTATCAACAATAATGCCGCCGCCAAGGCAGACATCATCTTGATAAAACACCACTGATTGTCCTGGTGTGACGGCACGTTGTGGTTCATCAAACTCAACCTGAATATTGCCATTATCATCCTGTGTAATGAGACAGGCTTGATCTGGCTGACGATAGCGAGTTTTAGCACTGGCACGGCAAGGCAACTCTGGTGCTTCACCGGCCACCCAGGAGAGTTGTTCAGCAGTCAATTTAGTGCTGTAAAGCCATTCATGTTCACCTTGAACAACATACAAGATGCGGTTTTCCATATCCTTGCCAGCGACAAACCAAGGCTCGCCACTGCTGTCTTTTCGGCCACCAATACCAAGTCCCTGACGTTGGCCGAGGGTGTAGTACATTAACCCTGAATGTTCGCCAATTTTTTCGCCTTCAGGGGTACGCATTTCGCCAGGTTGAGCTGGAATATAACGTCCCAGAAATTCACGGAAGCGTCGCTCACCGATAAAGCAGATGCCAGTGCTGTCTTTTTTGTCGTGATTGATAAAGCCAGCTTTTTCGGCAATTTGACGTACTTCGGTTTTTGGTAACTCGCCCAGCGGAAAAAGGGTACGGGATAATTGCGCCTGACCGAGTGTATAGAGGAAATAACTTTGATCTTTGGTGTTGTCGAGACCTTTTAATAACTGAAATTTTCCATCGCGCTCCCTGACCCGTGCGTAATGTCCGGTTGCAATCAGATAACCACCCAATTCCATGGCGTGATCCAAAAAAGCTTTAAATTTAATTTCACGGTTACACAAAATATCAGGGTTAGGCGTTCGTCCTGCCTGGTACTCCTCAAGAAAATGTTTGAATACATAATCCCAGTATTCCATAGCAAAATTGGCTTCGTGAAAAATAACACCAACTTTGTCGGCTACGGATTGTGCGTCTTTACGATCTTCTTCAACCGTACATTCACTTTCATCGGCATAGTCGATCCAGTTTTTCATAAACAGGCCTTCGACATCGAAACCTTGTTGCTTCAGTAACAACACAGCGACAGAGGAGTCCACACCACCGGACAGACCGACGACTATTTTTTTGTGTTCAGACATAATTAATCAGCTAATAAATCAAGTGGGTAACGCTTACCGGAAAGATAGTCCTGTAGACACTGCTCGACCAAAGGGCTGCGATATTGTGCCCGCCGTTGCTGGATGGTGGGAGCATCCAGCCAAACTGCCTGATGAATATCACTATCCAATGGCCTATCAAGGTGTTCTCCAAGGCTTCCGCTAAAACAGAAACGTATGTATGTATTCTGTGTTTGTTGATGTCGCCAGCGATAAATACCTATCAATGATTCAGGAATGAACTGCCAGGCAGTTTCTTCAAGTGTTTCCCGGATAACGGCTTCAACCAGGCTTTCGCCGTCTTCGAGATGGCCGGCTGGCTGGTTGAGTTTGAGTTCGCTGCCGATCATTTCCTCGACCATCAGAAATTGCTGGTCGCGTTCTATTACGGCGGCTACGGTGGTTCTTGGAGTCCAAATCATCGGCGTATTTTATCACGGTCTGAAAATTAACTTCGCACCATTGTCCCGGTTGCAGATCATTTAATTGCCATTGACCAATCGCGACACGGATCAATCTTAATGTTGGATGACCAACGGCTGCGGTCATCCGGCGTACCTGACGGTTTTTGCCTTCACTGATTTGCAGTTCAATCCACTGGGTGGGAATGGATTGCCGAAAACGAACTGGTGGATGTCTTTCCCATACTTCAGGTGGGTCGATCAGTCGAGCTTTTGCAGGTTTAGTCACTCCATCTTTTAGCAGAACGCCTTGTTGCAATTGTTTAATTGCAGAGGCATCCGGGATGTTTTCCACTTGTGCCCAGTATGTTTTGCTTAATTTATGACGCGGATCGCTGATATGATGTTGTAATCGGCCATCGTCGGTCAGCAATAATAATCCTTCACTGTCACGATCCAGGCGTCCAGCCGGGTAGACATCCGCTATATCAATGTAATCTTTTAACGTTGTTCGACCGTCTTTGTCATTGAATTGTGTCAGTACATCGTAGGGTTTATTAAAAGCAATTAATTTGGTCATGGTTATATCAGTGCCAGAGATCATGTAAAATGCCACTTTTATTTTCAGGAGCCGTGCATGGCATATCAACACATTAGTGTACCGGAACAGGGTGCAGCCATCGGCGTTAATGCCGATTATTCATTAGATGTACCAAGTCAACCGATTATTCCTTTTATTGAAGGTGATGGCATCGGTGTTGATATCACGCCGGCCATGATTGATGTGATTGATGCAGCAGTATACAAAGCTTATAGCGGCGAACGTAAAATTGCCTGGATGGAAGTCTATGCCGGTGAAAAAGCGACACAGCTCTATGGCACAGAAACGTATCTTCCAGAAGAAACCATTGAGGCTTTGAGAGAATACTCTGTCTCAATTAAAGGCCCGTTAATGACTCCGGTGGGGGGGGGGATTCGCTCTTTGAACGTTGCATTGCGACAAACGCTGGATTTATATGTTTGTCAGCGTCCGGTTCGTTACTATCCAGGTACACCGAGCCCGGTAAAATCGCCTGAAAGTATTGATATGGTTATCTTCCGGGAAAACTCTGAGGATATTTATGCCGGTATTGAATGGCCTGCAGAAAGCGCTGAAGCAAAGAAAGTCATTGCTTTTTTACAGAACGAAATGGGGGTAACCAAAATTCGATTCCCGGATACATCCGGTATCGGCATCAAACCCGTTTCACAGGAAGGTACCGAAAGATTGGTGCGCAAAGCTATCCAATACGTTATTGACAACGATCGTGATTCGTTGACCCTGGTACATAAGGGAAACATCATGAAGTTCACTGAAGGCGCTTTTAAACAGTGGGGTTATGATCTTGCTGAGAAAGAGTTTGGTGCAACACCGCTGGATGGTGGTCCCTGGAAAACCTTTAAAAATCCAAATACCGGTAAAAAAATCGTTATCAAAGACTCGATAGCCGATGCTTTTTTACAGGAAATCCTGTTACATCCTAAAGATTATGATGTGGTTGCCACATTGAATCTGAATGGAGATTATATTTCTGATGCTCTGGCCGCACAGGTTGGAGGAATCGGCATCTCACCGGGTGCAAATTTAGCGGATGCCGTTGCGATGTTTGAAGCAACACATGGCACAGCACCAGCCCTGGCTGGAAAAAATAATGCGAATCCGTCATCATTAATCCTATCGGCCGAAATGCTTTTACGGCATTTAGGTTGGGTCGAAGCGGCAGATCTGGTCGTTTCCGGCGTCTCAGGCGCCATTTCAAATGCACGTGTCACCGGTGATTTAGCTCAGGCTATTGGCGTCGATGCGTTGAGTTGTAGTGATTATGCTGCAGCTGTTATTCAAAACATGTAAGGAGTTTCCATGAAAGTTGCAGACAATAAAGTAGTCGTGATTGACTACACGCTCACCGACAACAGCGGCACAGTCATTGATAGTAGTGAAGGTGCCGGCCCGCTGGCGTATCTGCATGGTGCAGGCAATATTATCCCTGGTTTGGAAGATGCCCTGATGGGCAAAGAAACTGGCGATAAAGTTCAAGCCAGTATTGAACCAGCAAATGCGTATGGCGAACGCCATGAAGCATTAAAACAAGATGTCCCTGCTGAATTGTTCAGTGGTGTTGAAAAAGTTGAAGTGGGTATGCAGTTCCAGTCAGAAACTGAGCAAGGTCCGGTTTTAGTCACTGTCGTTGCCATCAACGATGAAACTGTTACTGTAGACGGAAATCACCCACTGGCGGGTGTTCATCTGAACTTTGATGTAGAAATACGTGAAGTGCGTGAACCGAGTGCAGAAGAGCTGGAACATGGACATGTTCATGGTGAAGGCGGCCACCAGCACTAAAAGCTAGATTTAATACTTAGTCTCAAAGGCGGGCATTGTGCCCGTCTTTTTGTTTCAGACGTAGAAATACATGCAAACTATTGAACAATTAAAACAACAATTTGCCATAACTGATCGCCTGGACTTTTCCATGGGACCTTCCGGGTGTGTGATGATCGATATTGATACCCCTTGTGCCAAAGCGCGAATAGCACTTCAGGGTGCTCAGGTTTTATCTTATCGACCAGCTGATGCAATACATGATCTCTTGTTTTTGAGCCAGTTGAGTCGCTATGGCGACAGGCGTGCAATTCGCGGTGGTGTACCCGTTTGCTGGCCCTGGTTTGGTGATGATCCCAGTGGTAAGGGGCGACCTGCACATGGTTTTGCGCGCAATCGTATCTGGGATTTGACCGCTGTTCAGCAAACTGAAAATGATGGCATTAAATTAATACTGTCATTAACACCCGATTCACAGGATGAAATACTTTGGCATTGTGCATATGCGCTGAA
>NZ_DCSO01000009.1:0-8745 GCF_002325665.1 Methylophaga sp. UBA1464 | reverse complement strand
CAATCGTGATTGATGAGCAACTCATACTCTCTCTGACCACGGAAAACCTTGATAAAGAAAGTTTTGTTATTTCTCAGGCGTTACATACGTATTTTGCGGTAGGTAATATAGAAAAAACCCAGGTAAGGGGGCTGAGTAATCATCATTATCTCGACAAAGTCGAGAATTTCAGTGAAAAACTGCAAGCTGGCGAAATACTTTTTAATGGCGAAACCGACAGGGTTTATCTGAACAGTCCTGAAAAACTGTTTATTGAAGATACTGAATGGTCACGCCGAATTATCGTTGAGAGTGCGGGATCCAGCACCACGATTGTCTGGAACCCCTGGGAAAGGGTAACGGCGCTGAAAGATATGACTGATGATGCGTATCATTATTTTGTCTGTGTTGAAACGGCAAATGCCGCTCATGACAGTATCAGTCTTTCACCTGGACAATCTCATACTATTTCAGCAAGTTACCGTATTATGCCATTGGAATAACCCGTTACATTCTTTTGGCAGTATTCTTGGATATGTAACGTTTAAGCCCAACGCTGACGCAACTCATCCTTATGTAATGCCAGCCATTGAATGGCAATAATCGGGATAGCCGAAATGATTTTACCGTCTTCCAGCAATGAATAGACTTCATCAAATGATAAAACACTAACGGCGATATCTTCATCTTCTTCATCTAAACCGTGCAACCCACCGATATGGGTACTATCAATACGTCCGCAAAACAAATGCAATAGTTCAGAAGTGCCACCGGGTGAGGTAAAAAACTCGTTGATTTTAATCATCTCTAAAATCTCACAGCCGGATTCTTCAGCGGCTTCACGATAGGCGACAGACTCAGGTGTTTCACCCGGCTCAATCGCACCGGCAACAATTTCCAGTAACCAGACACGTTCATCGTCCAGCTGCAATGCACCGGGACGAAATTGTTCGATAATCACCAGGGCATCTTTTTGCGGATCATAAAGTAATACGGCAACACAATTTCCTCGGTGAAATACTTCACGAGTGAGTGGAGCACTCCAGCCACCTTTATAAAGGGTATGTTTGACTGAAACAATTTTTAAACTAAAAAAACCGCTGTAAGCGGTTGTTTGTTCAATGATTTCAAATTGTTTTTTGCTCATCCGTTTTCCTGTTATCAGCGAGAAGATTAATTGTCCTGAACAAATACAGAATCTGAAATGCCATCCAGTTCATGAAGTATTGCAGTGAATTTTGTGCCGTCTTTCTCGATATGTTCAAGTTTAACCGGCAAATAATCCAGCTCTGGTGCACACCATAATGTCGTTTCCCGATCTTTATCGCTATCGCGATCCCGTTGCCGTTTAAATTTAACGGTTGCTATTTTGCCTAGCGGTGTCGAGATTGTTTCCGGTTCCAGTCTTTCAATCTGGTAGTGTTTGATACGTCCACCATCGGCGATTGCGTAATTAAAGACTTGTTTAGTGGGGTCCTGTAGTAAATCCAACCGAAGTTGCACCTGATAAATATGTTTTTCCAATGTTTTGGGATCGATTTCAAGATCCCATGGGTGAACCTTATCATCGATATGAACTGAATTCTGTTGCCAGTCAAAATCCATACGCAGGTATTTATCCTTTTTGCCACCGCTGCGTTGATAAAGATATTGATGGGGAATAATCTGCTGTTTGGTCAGGGTCCATAAGCTGGTTTCTTTAACGGTATCACGTCTGAAAACAGCAACCAGTCCTTTGGCTTTGGTGACTGAGCGAAAGCGATGCAGTCCATCCGTTAAGGTTTCAAGTTGCTGAGTTAACTCACCTGCCTGCAGACCGTTCATTTCTATTTGATAGTGAGCTGAATAGTCATCCAGACCCTGAGCGAATGACATCGATGACAGTAAAAGCAACATTAAACCGAAAAAATAGCGCATGGGTAATTAGCTCTGATGTTGTTGGATTAACAACCTTAAGGCATCGGGATAAAGCTTATGTTCCTCGAGCAATACTCTTGCTGCTAATGTTTCTTCTGTATCATCAGCCATAACCGGGACTTTGGCTTGTAAAATGACCGGGCCGGCATCTAATTCTTCGGTAACAAAATGTACGGAGGCACCATGCTCCGTCTCGCCGGCATCAATTGCTCGTTTATGCGTATGCATACCTTTGAATTTGGGCAACAGTGAAGGATGTATATTAATCAGGCGATTGGCATAGTGCTGGACAAATTCCCTGCTGAGAATGCGCATAAAACCTGCCAGCACAACATAGTCGGGGTCAAAAGAATCAATCAGCTGCATTAACTCCTCATCAAAGGCTTCGCGGGTAGTGAAGTTTTTATGATCCAGGATCTCATTAGCAATACCGGCATTTCTGGCAAACATTAAGCCAGCGGCATCTGGTCGATTACTGATGACTGCGGTTACCTCAGCATCCAACTCATCTGATTGAATTGCGTTGATAATGGACTGCATATTACTGCCACGACCTGAAATCAGGATGACGAACTTAGGTTTGAAGGTTTTACTCATTTAATAATGACTTGTTCTTCAGTATTGCTGACGTCGATATGACCAATTTGCATGGCTGTTTCACCTAATGCAGTGAGTATCTGAACCGTGGCATCAGCATCTTCTTCTGCGACACAAACCACCATGCCAATACCATTATTGAAGGTGCGGTACATTTCACGATCAACCACATTTCCCTGTTGTTGCAACCAGTCAAACACCGCCGGTCTTTGCCAGCTTTTGCTGTCAATCACAGCAGTCACATGCTCTGGCAAAACTCGGGGGATATTTTCCAGTAAGCCGCCACCAGTAATATGAGACAAAGCATGAATGTTAATTTTTTCATGTAGTTGCAATAATGACTTAACGTAGATTCTGGTTGGAGCCAGCAGCTTTTCGCCTAATGTTGCGCCATCAAACGGCATGGTTAAGTCAGCATTACTGACTTCAATAATTTTACGGATCAGTGAATAACCATTGGAATGTGGACCAGAAGAGGCAAGTCCAATAATGGCATCACCGGCTTTTACCTGTGTGCCATCAATGATGTTGTCTTTTTCGACAATACCGACACAGAACCCCGCCAAATCAAAATCGCCATCCTGGTACATGCTTGGCATTTCAGCCGTTTCTCCACCAACCAGAGCGGCGCCTGATTGCAAACAACCCTCAGCAATCCCGCTGACTACATCGGTAGCGACATCGATATTCAGTTTGCCCGTTGCATAATAGTCCAGAAAGAACAAAGGCTCCGCACCAAGAACCGCAATATCGTTGACACACATGGCAACTAAATCAATACCAATGGTGTCATGTATTCCAGCCTCGATTGCCAGTCGTAATTTGGTGCCGACACCATCCGTTCCTGAAACCAGAACCGGTTTTTTATATTTATCGAGTGGCAGTTCAAACAGGCTGCCAAACCCGCCCAATCCGGCCATCACACCAGATCGACGGGTTTTGGCGGCAAGCGGCTTAATTCGTTCTACAAGGGCGTTGCCGGCTTCTATATCGACACCGGCATCGCGGTAACTGAGGGCTTGGTTTGATTTGCTTGGTGGAACGACGGGATCGGTCATGCTGGCTTCCTGATTATTTGGACATCACACACAAAAAACAGCGTGTTAGAATACCACAATGCCTAGATTATTTTTCTCACTGATTTTCGTTTTCGCTGCGTCGATTGCTTCCGCTGCGGAAGTTACTGATTTGTATCAGGCGCAAGCGCCTGCAGAGTCGCAAACTGAAGAGGAACGTCAGCGACTTGCGCCGGATTTACTCAAACAGGTTGTGATTAAAGTGGTCGGTGATCGACGTGCAGTAGAACAGGCGGATATTTCTGCCCTGGTCACTGATGCAGAACGTTACATCGATCAGTATTACTATCAACAGATTCTGAATATGGACAGTGATCCACCAGAACAGCAGCTTATGCTGACTCTGGATTTCAATGCCAATGCTATTAATACTGCTTTACAACGTATTGGTTTACCTGTTTGGGACAAAATACGGCCTGAATCGCTAATTTGGGTTGCCATAGAATACGAAGGTAATCAGCAATTGATTGGCGAGGGTGATGAGCATTCATTACTTTTGCAGATTGATAAAGCGGCTAAAAATCGAGGTATTCCTTTGTTGATACCTTTAATGGATCTGGAAGATCAGACTCAACTGACTTTCAATGATGTTTCGACCGGTAATAATACCGCAGTGAAACAGGCTTCTGAGCGCTATGGTGCTTCTGTGCTGGTGACGGCACGATTGCGAGGTAATGCCGAGTCAACAGAGATTAGCTGGCAATCTATTTTGACTGACGATGTTGAACGTTGGTCAAGTCAGGGAGACGTGCAGACTGCGATTCGTACGGGGGTGGATGCTCTTGCTGACCACTTGGGTCGGCGGCTTAATATGTCAATCAGCACTTCGGGTGAAGCTGAGCTGGCTATTCAGGTCTCAGGGGTGAACGATTATGAAGGTTACAGCCGAATCATGGATTACCTGGAAAGCTTACAGGCGGTCTCTGATATCAAGGTGGGCAGTCTGGGCAGTGAGTCGCTTGATTTAGTGCTTTTTATTCAAGCTGAACCAGAAAGATTCCGACAGTTATTATCCATTGGAGGGGTAATACAGCCTGAGATAAATGACACTACTGGTTTGCAATATCGGTTATTACCTTGAGTTCACGGGATATTCCCAATCTCATCTGTCTGTTTGGAATTTTATTGGTTGGGCCAATCGTCTGGCTGATGCTGCAAGAAAACTTTTCCGCCGCATTATTTCTGGTGGCGATTGCCGGTATCTCTGATGGCCTGGATGGTTTCCTGGCCCGACATTTTCATTGGCAAAGTCGTCTGGGTTCTATTCTTGATCCTCTGGCAGATAAATTACTGCTGGTTGCTACATTTACTACGTTAACCTATATGCAATTATTACCCTTGTGGCTATTATTGCTGGTGTTTGGTCGGGACCTGGTAATTGTAATAGGTGCCTTGGCCTACCATCTTAAGTTTGGTGAATATGAACTGACTCCGCTCTGGAGCAGCAAAATCAATACAGTATTTCAAATTGCTTTAGTCTTGCTGGTGATTGTGCAACAGCAATGGCTACCGCAAATTGCGACATGGAGCACAACCATGATCTGGTTGGTGGTGGCGAGTGTCATCATTAGTGGCAGTGAATATATTCTGGTTTGGGGGACAAACGCGTGGCGTCAGATGAAAAAAAGCTGATAAGTGATACGAATAAGTTCCTGTTATTAGGGCTGTTAATACTCTGTGGTTGGCTGGTGATGGAGCTGTCAACGGTATTAACACCATTCTTTATTGCTGCTCTGTTAGCCTACCTTGGCGATCCATTGGTCGACAGGTTAGAAAAGTATCGTTTATCTCGTACTGTAGCGGTGTGCGTGGTGTTTGCCGCATTTCTGCTTAGCGCAATAATCTTATTACTGATCTTTATTCCTATGCTCGGTGCGCAGCTCACATCACTGTTTGAAAAGTTACCTGATTATATTGATCGGTTGCAGAACACAATTGAACCATTACTGGCAAATGTCGGCATTACCACAACGATGCTTGACTTTGATACGTTCAAAACGGCTCTGCAGGACTATTGGTCTGAGGCAGGTCAAATGGCCGGAAATATCATGGGTTATATGACACGTTCTGGCTTAGTGCTATTGCAGTGGCTGACAAACCTGGTGCTGATTCCAGTGCTGACATTCTATCTATTACGCGATTGGGATGATCTGGTGGCCAGATTTCGTGAGTTACTACCTCGTACACATGCAGACAAGATCACGCAAATAACGGTGGAATGTGATGACATGCTGGCTGGTTTTCTCCGAGGTCAGTTGATGGTTATGCTGGCATTATCAATTATCTACAGTATTGGTCTTACATTTATTGGTCTGGATCTGGCGTTGTTATTAGGTGTTATCGCCGGCATTGTCAGTTTCGTTCCCTATCTGGGGTTGTTTGTGGGAATTACCCTTGCTGGTTTGGCAGCGTATTTACAGTTTCAGGAATGGTTACCCGTTTTACTAGTCGTCCTGGTATTCAGTTTTGCTCAGGCTATTGAAGGCATGGTTTTAACCCCACGATTTGTCGGTGAACGAATTGGCCTGCACCCGGTGGCGGTTATATTTGCTGTGATGGCCGGTGGTACTTTATTTGGGTTTGTCGGCGTATTACTCGCACTGCCGGTGGCAGCTGTTGTGATGGTTTTATTACGCCATGCACATCATCGTTATCTGAACAGTCATTTGTATTCTTAACCGCTCTGTACCGATGAAGAAGCAAGAAATACAGCTGACACTGCACCTTACGCCGCAGGAAATCTTTCGAATAGATAATTTTATATTTGAAAACGATGAGTTAGCCTCAGTAGTTGACGTTTTCTGCCGCGAAAGAAAACCCGATTTTCTCTATCTTTGGGGAGAGTCTGGCGTTGGCAAAACGCATTTAAATCTCGCGATTGCCGAACAATTACAACAGCGTGGACGTCAGGTAAGTTATATCAACCTTCAGGAGTTACTTGATACCGCAGACCCAGAGGTATTAGCTTCGTTATTTCAAACGGATGTTGTTTGTCTGGATGATCTGCAGGCAATTTGTGGTGAGCCAGCCTGGGAGGAAGCAGTGTTCCATTGCTTTAATCAATTACGTGAACATGAGCATAAATTATTGATTTGTGCTGACCAGAATCCGGCTCAACTGGCTATTCAATTACCAGATCTGCGTTCCCGGCTTTCTACAGGGTTGATTTACCAATTACCTTCAATGACTGATGTGCTTAAACAACAGGCATTGATAAGCCATGCACAGAGCCGGGGGTTGATTCTGCCTGAAGAGGTGGCTCAATACCTTTTGCGTCATTACAGCCGTGATATGCCATCGCTGATGCTGGTCCTGCAGCGACTTGATAAGGCGTCTTTACAGGCCCAGCGTCGTTTGACCATTCCGTTTGTACGGGAAGTGATCCACCATGGCTGAAAAGCCATCGGTAACGATTATATGGCCCGGTTTAGCCACTGTAATGCAGGAAATCAATCAGTCTTTAGTGCCCGAAGCTCTACAGAAATTATTTAAAAAAGCTAACTTTACAGTCAGCGATAATTCCTTTGAACATGAGCTTATCCAGTTATTCAGCACTAACATGCTTTCAGGACCTGATTTACCCACCGCGCAATTACGTAACCCGGGCCAATTGAGTCTGTGTGCTGATCCATGTTATCTGCATGCTGATCGTGATCGGCTTTTATTATTTCCCATCACTGATTTAACAATGGAAGAGGGCACTCAGCTCAGAGAAAGCATCCAACCACTGTTGAATGATTTCGACGCTCAACTGGTGCCCAATGATCTGAACCACTGGTCGATTTGGTTAGAAACTATGCCGGACATTAATCTGACAGCCATGTCATCCTTAATTGGTAAATCGGTTGCATCAGCATTACCGAAAGGGGCCGAACAAAACGATTGGTTACGGTTAAGTAATGAAATTCAGATGGTGTTATTTGAACATCCGGTTAATCAACAAAGGCAGTCCGCTGGCAAATTACCGGTCAACAGTCTCTGGTTCTGGGGGAAGGCTGATTGGCAGCCACAAGCAAATACCTGGCAACAGCTTTATGGTGACGCGGCGTTATTAAAGTCGCTTGCATCAGCGACTTCAACGAGCTTGCAACCCATGACTGAATGGAAATCTGAAAACACGATGACGGGTCAGCAGTTACTGGTATTTCCTGAACTGGATTTACAAAGTAACTGGCCACAACGATTGGAGCAAAATACAACGCAGCACATTTTGCCTTTGCTACGTAAATTACGTCGTTATCAAATTCGTCAATTACGTTTAATTATCCCGCAACATGGCCAGTATGTCTGGCGTTGCTGGGATGTCTGGAAACCGTGGTAATCCGATGAACATTCAACAACGAACAACAGAAGATTTAAGCGCTTTACCCAATGACTGGCCAGAGTGCATTCGCAAAATCATGGCCGCACGCGGTATCAAAAAGGCTGATGAATTAACCTTTGATTTAGCTGAGTTGCCAAAACCCTCGGAAATGTTGGGGATGGAAGCTGCCGTAACATTATTGATCCAGGCATTACAGCAGCAATGGCGAGTCATGATTGTGGCGGATTTTGATAGCGATGGCGCTACCAGCTGCGCCGTGATGATGCGTGGTTTACGCATGATGGGGTTGCAACAGATTGATTTTATTGTGCCGAATCGCTTTGTCCACGGTTATGGTTTAACCACTGAGTTATTAAGCGAAATTGCTGCTGAAAACCAGCCGGATTTATTGATTACTGTGGATAACGGGATTGCCAGTCTGGATGGCGTTGCTCTGGCCAAACAACGTGGTATGCAAGTGTTGATCACTGATCATCATCTTGCGGCAGAACAATTGCCACAAGCCGACGCCATCGTTAATCCTAATCAACCGGATGATAACTTTCCCAGCAAAATGCTGGCCGGTGTTGGGGTGGCGTTTTATGTGCTGCTCGGTTTGCGGCAGGGATTACGTGATATTAACTGGTTTGAATTACAAAAACTGGCAGAACCACGTCTGGTGGAATTGCTGGATTTGGTGGCATTAGGCACCGTCGCCGATGTCGTGCCTTTGGATAGGCTCAATCGCACATTAGTAGATCTGGGTCTGAAACGCATGCGGCAGGGACGCGCCTGTGCAGGGATTCGTGCTTTATTACAGATTGCCGGTAAAGATCTTGAGCGATTATCTGCACAGGATTTGGGCTTTGCCAT
>NZ_DCSO01000005.1:10581-11494 GCF_002325665.1 Methylophaga sp. UBA1464 | reverse complement strand
TATGAAAGATCAACAGACCCTAGTCCTGACCAGTTATTGGAGAGGCATCATGACTCAACATACTGATTTACAGCAGGAGATTGTTGATAGCGCAGTCAAACTGGCTTCTGCCACATCATGGGAATCCCTTCGTTTAGTCGAAATTGCAGCTGATTTGAATATTTCACTGGCTGATATGTATGGTTGTTTCGCTGAAAAAGAACAAATCAGCGATGCCTGGTTTGATCGGGCCGACCTGAATATGCTCAACTCAATCCAGTCATCCATATTTCCAACACTAAACAATCAGCAGAAATTTCATCATTTGTTAATGGCCTGGCTGGAACCCCTGGCATTAAATCAGCGTGTTACCCGACAAATGATCGTGAATAAACTGGAACCGGGGCATCTGCATATCCAGGTACCCGCTTTGCTGCGGATCAGCCGAACAGTTCAGTGGTTACGGGAAGCTTCAGCACAACATTCCACATTGCCATGGCGGGCCGTTGATGAAACGGTGCTGACCGGTATCTATCTGCTTACATTCTGCAGTTGGCTTACCGATAATAGTCCACAATTTAATCGAACCAGACGCATTCTTGATAAACAATTGATGATGGCGAAAACATTACGATTCCTTAAATAACTAAGGTTACGTTCGGGTAAGTTTCGTTATCAATCGCCAGGCAACAAACAAAAAGCCAATCGGCAAAATCAGCATAATTAATACAAACTCAGCTAATAAATAAATGGCAGCATTAATGCCCTGCTCGGCTTTTTGTTGAATATCCTGCAATCTGGCTTTTACATCCAGGTTATCTTTAAATCCTTGATACCATGTGCGTGACGGTTCCTCGGGATCAGGCTGCAGTGCAGCCACTTGCTGCCGGGTGGTTTGTAAAACGGCTATCGCGTCTTGTCTATCGTGTTCCAG
>NZ_DCSO01000005.1:5899-10400 GCF_002325665.1 Methylophaga sp. UBA1464 | reverse complement strand
GAACAATCTTGCAGACCAGCGTTCAGGTAATTTTTGCCAAAGTACCAGCACCAAGACAATGGCTGCAAAGCCAGCTAGTAGCCAACGGAATATGGCAATATCTCCCATGGATAACAGGATCTTCTGGATACCCAATGATGCGGAGGCCATTAAGAGCACCGTAGAAAACTGTTCAATCAAATCATTCAGCGGGTCCAGTATTTGTCCCGGGGTAAGCGTCAGGCCAACCCCCATTGGTTCGATGGACAATTCCGTACCCTGAGCAACTGAAATGACGGCATTCAGTCCACGTGCAATGGCATACACCGTCAGAGTGACTTTAAGCATCTCACTTAGTTGGTTTCCCGCATTTGACTCAAATGGAATGAATGCCAATAGCACGCAACTGAGCATAGTCAGTGCAGCAATACTCTGGCCGCGATGTAATGCTGTTTTCAACAATAACTCCCGTTTGTATATTGGTATTTGTTCATACCCGGACCGACGTGGCAAAACCTATTCCAGTAGATTGTTACATTTGATTGTTATTGTTAAAAGAAATTAAACATGCTTGATGCGCGATACATCTTCACTAAAGTTATCCGGTAAGTCATATTAATCATAGGGCTCATAATTTTTATCAGGTTTATCATCGCGAATCGAGGGTTGTTTTGAATCATGAATCCCCAGAAAATAGAAAACCAGCAATAACAGATAAAAAAACAGTAACCCATCATCAGACACAATACTCAGAATGGCCCAGGCTGGAACAATATAAAACACCAGATTCAACATCACCGTTAACACTTTTCCCAGTCGGCGTTTTCCCAAATCGTATAAATATCCGGCAAACAACCCAGTCATATATCCGCCAACTACTGCAAGAATCAGCAACAGAATCACGCCTATGGTTGAAAACTTATCCATTGATACCCTTATTTAAGATGGCTCCATACAGATAATGACCTGATAAAAACAATTTGTCATTGCCTGTTGATCAGCAATTAATATGACCATCAAAGGTTGGTGTTTGAGCTCAAAAGCAGGCAATATTGTTCCAACGAATATTGCCGTGGAGTTTGCCAATGCGACATCAGCTTTTCATCCTCAGCCTGGTCGGCTGTTTGCTGGGTTGTAATGAACAAACAGACAAGGTTGAGCAGGATAAAATTGATCCTGTTCTGCAATTAACTCACTGGTGTTTTGAGCACTGGAAAGATCAGCAATGGACTATGGGTGAGTCGGATTTGCTGGCCGTGGATAACCTCGCGTTCAGTGAAGGTATTCGTAAAGTTTGCCGGGCACGAGCAGAACTTTATGCAGAGGGTTATGAAATTTATCCCTTCATAACCGATACCATGCAACGAGAAATTTATGCTTTGGTATTTTCAGCTGATATTGAAGACATCAAATCACATTTAAAACAGCATCTGCCAAAACTCAAACGCATTTGAGCTACAGGTTTAATTGCTGATGCAGGCCTTGTCGATAGGCACTGATTGCCGGAATCAGCGCCACCAGAAAACTCGCGATAAGTACTATTGGCAACATAAACAGAAACTCATTAATGATTGATAATCGCGTCAGCAAAATCCCATACTCCTGCAACAACCAGTCTTTCAGTACATACATACTTAATTGCAAACTGATAAAGGCTGAGATTGCCGCGGCCAGACTGATTAATAACGCCTCAATCTGAAGTAAGGCAAACAAAAAGCCAGGCCGATAACCTAAAGCCCGAAGCACTGACAACTCATGTCTACGCTCACGCATTGAAACCAGAAGCATATTGGCCATGCCAATCAAAGCACCTAACAACACAAGTGAGGCAACCAGTAATAATATCTGCTCTACGCTGCTCAGCATCGACCATAAGGACATCAGTGTCGCACCTGGCAGAATTGCCTGTAATGGTTCTTGCCGATATTCATTGATTTGGCGTTGCAGATTAAAGGTCTGTATCCGCGAATTAAGTCCCAGCATAAATGCCGTAATGGTTTCTGGCTGTAAATCTTCTAACTCGGGCGTGGCTGTGTCCGGCATTCGCACCCCGCCCTGCCAGTTGAAATGAATGGCTTCAATGCCTTGTAAACTCACATACACAGATTGATCGACCGGTGTGCCAGTCGGGGCCAGAATACCGGTAATTTTAAACGGATGATCGTCATGTTTACTAAAGCTGGTACTGGCAATACCATGTGCCAGCACAATGGCATCATCTACTTGATAACCCAGTTGTTTGGCGACTTCTGAGCCAATCACCGCATCAAAATGTTCATTAAACGCTTTGCCATGCTGAAAGGTGAGCGTTTGTTTATTCCCAAAGCGGAAAAATTCAAAAAAGTCAGTACTGGTTCCCACCACACGATAACCTCGATGTGAATCCCCCAAAGAAATTGGAATGCTCCATGCCACAGATGGATTCGTCGCAAATTCCTGATAACTTTGCCAGGAAACATTATTGGTCGGCACTCCAATGTGAAATACAGAATACAGCAGAAGATTCACCTGACCGGTACGTGCGCCGACGATCAAATCAACACCCGAAACCGTTTTGCTAAAACTGTCCTTTGCCTGATAACGAATCGTTTCCACGCTCAATAAAACAAAAATACTCACAGTCATCATCAAAATAGTAAGTAACACGCTGACTCGCCGGGCCAACAAACTTTTCCAGGCCAGTTTAAACAGCATGATTTTCTCCTGCATCTACAAATGACTGAATATCCAACTGTCTGGAAAAATGCCGTGCCAGACTGCGATCGTGACTGACAAAGAGTAGTGTTGCCTGTGCCGCTTTGATCTGATCCAGTAACAAATCAACAAAACTGTCACGTGCATCACTGTCCAGAGCTGATGTGGGCTCGTCGACAATTAGTAATTCGGGTTCATTGATAAGGGCACGGACAATGGCCACTCGTTGCTGCTGGCCTACACTCAGTTGAGATGCAGGCCGCATCAGTATTTCAGGATCAAGTTGCAACGCATTCAACAACCCGTCTCTGCGTTGTTGCAGATACTGTTTATCCCTCAAGGAAAAATGACTGGCCAGTTTGATATTGTCTGCAACGGTTAAATACGGGATCAGGTTAAACCGCTGAAACACCATGCCAATATGCCGAGCCCGAAACGCATCACGTTTTCGATGACTGAGCCGGTTGACGATCACATTATCAAGACTGATATTGCCCTGCTGGGGTAACAAGATGCCTGCCAACAGATTCAATAAGGTCGATTTACCTGACCCGGATGGCCCATAAACAAACACCGTTTCACCTTTTTCCACCCGCCAGTGAGCAATTTGCAATAAGGCCTTGTCTGAGTCAGGGTGATAACGAAATTGACAATTTTCTATTTGGATAGCGGGACACTGGGTCATACGTTTACCGAATTGAATGATGGATAATTTATGTCAGTCACTTTATTGTTATAACATACCATTTTCGTTCGAATTTTAACTTCCCGGATACATCATGACCGCACTGAAATATGCAAAGTTCTGGCTTGTTTTTTCCGTCATAGCTGGCCTGACAATAGCGCAACCTCTGTTCGCAAACGACAAATACCAGGCCATCGATTGGGTCGACCTGATGCCAGAAGACGACCTTGAAGCATTAATGAATCCACCGGAATATCTCAGTGAAATCGAAGATGGTTCATTTGAAGATCAAATCAGCAGTCAATTGGTCGGTGCCCTCGAAAGTTCTGCCGATGATCGCTATCAACAGGCCTTAACGTCTGCCAAGGTCAAACCTGAATATGATCAGCGGCAGATTCGTCTACCCGGTTTTATGGTCCCAGTCGAAATGAACGAAAAGCAACTGGTGACCGAATTTTTTCTGGTGCCGTTTTTCGGTGCCTGCATCCATTATCCCCCGCCCCCGCCCAATCAGATTATTTATGTCACATCCAAAGAAGGTGTCGCTCAACAGAATCTGTACGATCCTTATTGGGTTGAGGGCACTCTGACAACCACCATCACCGAAAATGAAGTGGCCGTATCAGCCTATTCGATGACAGCCGACAATATTGAGTTATACGAGGAATAATCCGCTAACACTTTATTGCTGCAAACCGCTGAGGTTGATCCGCAAGCAGATCCTCCTGCACCCCGTAATTAGATAATTTCATCGAATAAAAACGATCGAAGTAGTCTTTCACTGTCGATTCAATCTGCCGATCAAAATGTGGTTTAACGGTCATGGTTTGCCCAAACTGGCGATGTACAAACTCACCTTTTTCGATAATCAACTGACCGTTTTTGAAGACCCATTGGGCTTTTCTGAACATCGCCGCTTTATCATCCTGCTCCCGATAAACCGCAATATCAGCCAATGCGCCAGGTTGCAGATGTCCACGGCCATTCAACCCAAGTAATTTTGCCGGGGCCGCCCGCGTCATAATGGCAATATCATATAAGCTGAATTCCTGTTTCAGATCTTTGAGCAAGGTCAGCTCCATGATCTCCGGATCCAGTTCGGCCAGACAAGCCATGCGAAAATCATAATCCATCAATAGATGC